>CAVHZP010000001.1:0-49296 GCA_963640485.1 bacterium
TTGCATAAAAATTCCAGTATAATTTCAGATAACGATTTAATCAGTGGTTCCCTTACAATAGACAGGATTGAGAGTACATGGATAATTTTAAGAGCTTCAACGATTTCCGGCGGGATCTGCACAAAGACGAGGAAACTGCTCTCGAAGCGCCGAAGCCGGAGGATACAGAAAATCTATATGTGCCCATTGAGGAAGAAGCCCCGGAATCGAATGAGCCCACCAAAAGAAAAAAAGGCAGGCATTGGAAGGTCAAGCACTCCTATCTCTTGGCCGGAGCCGGTGTAGTTCTGCTTTTTGGAAGCGTTTTCTTTCTGCCCATTCCATTGGGGGATATTTCTATTTCCGGAAATACGAAGCTCACCGTAGACGATGTGATTTTCGAAGGGGAAATCCGCCGGCCTGTAAATGTGCTGCAAGTGAGTGCATCGGATTTGGAGGAGCGGATTCGTCATGATGTGCGTGTGGCCAGTGTGACGGTGACTCGCCAATTTCCGCTGACCCTGAAAGTTTTCGTGGAAGATCGGCTTCCTCTGGCGGTGGTGCAAGGGGAATACAGCTACGGCATCATTGATAAAGACGGCTTTGTGATTGACTCGGTACAGGCGATTCGCTCTGCCGATGTGCCTATGATTACCGGAAAGCGGCTGGGGAATCTGCTTCTGGGGGATCAGGTGGATCAGGAAGATGTACGGAAGGCATTGACTTTCTTAGGGAGCCTCACCAGCGATGGGCACAAGGTGTTTTCGGAAATCAATATCGGAAATCCCCAGAGCATCATGGCGTATACCCGCGATGGTATCACTGTGCGCTTGGGCGATGGAAGTGATGCAGCAGAGCGCGCTAAGTTGGCGGAAAATATGGTGGGAGATGTGAAAGCTCGTGGGCTTTCGGTGGAATATCTGGACGCCAACTTGACATCGCCCTTCATCAAATTGAAAAAATAATATTTCGTGAAATATTTCACGAAATATTTTTGCGATTTATCCTATATGACTGTAGCGAACTTGCAGAAAGTATTGTACAATGTAAGATATAGTTTGTAGGATACAGCCGATATATGGTGAAGTGTGAATTTTCGTTCTTGTACTACAAGACGGATCTCTATTTCAGCCAAATCGGTTTCCGAGTTGAATAGATAACCAGAAATATCCCGGAGGAGGAGCGAAAATGGAACAGTCTGAAAATGCTAACATTAAAGTCATCGGTGTAGGCGGTGGCGGAAATAATGCTGTTAACCGCATGATCGAGCAGGAAGTTAAAGGGGTAGAATTTATCGCCGTCAATACAGAATTACAGGTATTGAATAAGTCTATGGCTGAAACCAGAATTCAGATTGGCGAGAAAGCAACCAAAGGGCTTGGTGCTGGTGCGAAACCGTCTGTCGGTGAAGCGGCTGCTGAGGAGTCTCGCGATGAATTGACAAAAGCCCTGAGTGGCGCGGACATGGTCTTTGTTACTGCTGGTATGGGCGGCGGCACCGGTACTGGTGCCGCTCCGGTAGCAGCGCAGTGCGCAAGAGAACTCGGCGCATTGACCATTGCTGTAGTGACCAAGCCATTCACCTTTGAAGGCAAAGTCAGAGCGAAGAATGCACAGGAAGGTATCGAACGTTTGAAAGAAAACGTAGATGCAATCCTCGTGGTGCCGAATGATAAATTGCTGGCCATTAGTGACAAGAAAACGTCCCTCAAAGATGCTTTCAAGACTGCTGACGATGTTCTTCGCCAGGGCATCCAGGGGATTTCCGACTTGATTACCGTACCGGGCGTCATCAACCTGGACTTCGCCGATGTAAGAACTATCATGAGCGATCAGGGTGAAGCACTGATGGGCATTGGTATCGGCACCGGTGATAACCGTGCCTGCGAAGCAGCGGAAGCAGCAATCAAAAGTCCGCTCTTGGAACGCAGCATTGATGGGGCGAAAGGTATTATCGTCAATATTACCGGCAAGGACGATCTAGGACTCCAGGAAGTCAGCGAAGCAGTTGGGATTATCACCGAAGCTGCCGATCCGGAAGCCAATATCATCTTCGGTACTTCTGTAGATGAGGCTATGGATAGTGAAGAGGTTAAGATTACCGTTATTGCCACCGGTTTTGAAGAAAAGAAGAAATCTGCAGCGCCGGCTGGCTCCAACAGATTTGGCAGTACAGTTCGCCCGGCAGCGGGAATTGCGGTTCCGGATTTCCTCAGAAAATAATGGCAAGGGAGCCACTGAGGAGGTAGGGAGCCCTGATTGAATGGATGAATCAGTGTTTCCCTAGTGCTCATTTCTTTGAGATGAAAAGCCACACCGCACGAGCAGTGTGGCTTTTATTTTCTAATTAACTATATAGGTAATGATCTCGTATCGTTATTCTAATATAAGGAGGATATACCAATGAAATGCCCATATTGCAATAGCAGAGATACGAAAGTAACCGACTCCCGCGATACCGATGAAGGCGCTGCTATTCGCCGCCGTCGTCAGTGTCTGGTGTGCAATCGTCGTTTCACCACCTATGAAACCATAGAGCAGATGCCGCTGCGTGTCATCAAGAAAAATGGCACCAGAGAGCTTTTTGATAAAAGCAAAGTGCGCAATGGCATTGTCCGCGCTTGCGAAAAGAGAAATGTCACATCCAAACAGATTGAAGATATTGTAGATTTGGTGGAGAGAAGCATTCGTAATGACATGAAGAGAGAAGTGTCCAGTGAGACCATCGGCAATATCGTCATGGAAGAACTCCAGAAGCTGGACCAGGTGGCTTATGTCCGCTTTGCTTCGGTTTATCGTGAATTCAAAGATATTGAAAGCTTCATGGACGAATTGCAGCATCTGATGCGAAATAAAAAAGGTAAAGCTGGAGAGGAAAGCAAAGCATGAGGAAAACCATAGAAGCGGCTTTCTCTGCCCATGAAGAAGCGGTGGAACGCTCGAAATGTTTATTTCCCGAAATCGAAAAGATGGCGCAGCTTTGCGAAGCAGCTCTTCGCAGCGGCCATAAAATTTTGATTTGCGGAAATGGCGGAAGCGCAGCAGATGCGCAGCACATTGCGGCAGAATTTGTGGGACGCTTTCACAGTGAGCGCTGCTCTTTGCCTTCTATTGCCTTAACTACCGATACGTCCATCTTGACCGCCGTGGGAAATGACTATGCCTTCGACCGCATTTTTGCCAGACAGGTGGAAGGTCTTGGAAATCCGGGGGACGTACTCTGGGGGATTTCCACCAGTGGCAACAGTCCTGACGTCCTCGAAGCCCTCCGGGTAGCTCGTGAAAAGGGACTCGTCACCATCGGTTCCTCCGGGAAGACCGGGGGTGCTATGAAAGAGCTGTGCGATGCTATTCTGGTTGTGCCTAGTGACGTGACGGCGCGCATTCAGGAAGTTCACATGCTCTGCGCCCATATCATTTGTCAGATCATTGACGACATGGATTGGACAAAATAAGATGCAGGCAGAGAAAAAAGCTGTATTTTTCGATCGGGACGGCGTTTTGAATACCGATGATGGCTATGTGCACTCCATGGATGCCCTTCACTGGGTGGAAGGTGCCAGAGAAGTCGTCGGCGCCTTGTCGAAAAAAGGCTATCTGATTTTTGTGGTGACCAACCAAAGCGGTGTGGCAAGAGGCTACTATACGGAAGAAGACGTAAAGACACTTCACCGCCAGATGAATCAAGAGTTTGCTGCCTATGGCGGGGCTGTGACGGAGTTCTTTTATTGTCCGCATTTGGAAGGTGCGGCGGTCGCTCGCTATGATGTGTGCTGTGATTGCCGGAAGCCAAAGCCTGGCATGATTTTGACGGCTATGGAGAAATATGGGATTTTTCCAACCAACGCCGTTCTTTTTGGCGATGGCGCGCGGGACATAGAAGCTGCACAGCGAGCAGGCATCGAGGGATTTTTATTTCCCGGTGGGAATATCAAAGATTTTGTTTTCGAAAAGATGAGTCTTTCGTAATAAGATGGATTGGAAGGGAAGAAAGAACGATGGGACAAAAAGCATATAAAAACATTTTGATTATCAAAATGAGCTCTTTGGGCGATGTGATTCACGCACTCCCTTCCTTGTATGTGCTGCGAAAAAATTATCCTGAGGCGAAGATTACCTGGGCGGTTCATTCCGCTTTTGCCGGTCTTTTGCCGGGAAAGCCTTGGCTTGATGAAGTGTATCTGGTGGATCGCAAACGGATTAAAAAATTGTCTTACCTTAGACAACTCCGTAAAGAACTGCACGAAAGGCATTTTGACCTGGTTATTGATTTACAGATGATTGCTAAAAGTGCTTTGGTGGCTTTTTTGACCGGTTGTCCGAATCGAATTGGCTATCAAGATGCCCGGGAGGGGAGCTTCCTGGTAAGCCATCCCATCGCGGGAGCCCATAAGCAGGGCCAAATCATTGAGCAGTATATAGATGTGATGCGTTATTTGGGGTGCGAAGTGTCGGGGATAGAATTTCCGATGAAAGATTTTTCAACGGAAAGAGAGTCGGTGAAAGAAAAACTGCATCAGAAGGGCATCGAAGGGCGCTATGTGGTCTTGGTGCCTGGTACTCGTGGTGAGAAGAAAAAGTGGCCAATCCCCTACTGGGGGGAACTGGCACGACGACTGGCTGATGAAGGAATCTATACCGTCATTTCCGGTACCCCCAACGAAAAAGAAATGGGGGAGGGAATCAAAGCCATTTCTACAACGTCGTATACCGTAGACTTAATTGGAAAGACATCACTGCTAGAATTGGCAGCATTGGAGGAAGGGGCAGCGCTTCATATTTCTGGAGATACCGGCCCCCTTCATATCGCCAACGCGGTGAAGACGCCGATTATTGCACTCTATGGTCCTACACTGCCTGATAGGAGTGGTCCCTATGGAAATCCCAATGGCCATTCGCTGCTGGCGAAAGATCCGGGGAACGAGAATTGCCGTATGGATACGTTGCCGGTGGATGATGTATATAATCTGGCTATGGAAGTGCTGCACAAATAGTTTCGAATGGAGGAAAACATGATAGAAGAAATTACCAGTCGAAACAACCAATGGGTAAAGTGCGCGCTGCAGCTCAAACAGAAGAAATTCAGAGACCGTTACGGCCTCTTTTTGATGGAAGGGCTTCGTAGTGTAGAAGATGCGGTGAATCAGAAGCGGGAGCGTTGCACCTGCTTTTTGACAGCGCCGCAGCTTTCCAATGACAGATGTCGTTTGCTTCTGGAAAAAGCCGGGGCCCTGGGCTGGCGGATTCTCCAAGTCACCGATGGGCTGATGAAAGAGCTTTCGGGAACCGAGCATGGCCAGGGCATTTTGGTCATGGCGCCGAAGAACCAGCCGGATCCGGAGGATTTGCTTTCTGCAAAAGATGGTTTTTATGTTCTTCTTGATTCGGTGCAGGATCCGGGAAATATGGGAACCATTCTGCGAACTGCTGCAGCTGCAGGGGCGAAAGCCGTACTTCTGACGAAAGGCTGCACTGATCCATTTGCAGAAAAAGCCGTGAGAAGTTCCATGGGGAGCATTCTTCGCATCCCGGTCTATGAGAATTTATCTGTAGACTTTATTCAGAAAATCAAAGAGGAGACGCCGCTTTCCTTGTATGGGACTGCGCTGAAAAATGCGAAGCCTTACAAAGAAATTTCTGGAGTTTCTTCCGGTATTTTTATGTTCGGTAATGAGGGAAATGGTATTCGACCCGAATTGCTGAATCTGGCAGATCAAAATTTATATATTCCGCTGGCAGGGACCGTGGAGTCTCTCAACGTGTCTGTAGCGGCTGCTGTGATTTTATTTCATTTTATCAATTGACATACCAGGAAACTTCTCCGTTTCCTTCGTGTGTTTTCACATAGATTAGGAGAATTTGGCGCTCGCCAATTTCTATAGGAAAAATGAGAAAAGAAAAAGAACAGTTTTATCTGGTGGATCTTAGCGTCCTGCCGGAAGCGATTAAGAAGACAATCAAAGTCAAAGAATGGCTGCAAGATGGGACCTGCGGCTCCATCAATGAAGCAGTGAAGAAAGTCGATATGAGCCGCAGCGCTTATTACAAGTACAAAGATCATGTAGTTCCGGCGTGGGAAAAGAAGGAGCAGCGGATTGCAGTCCTTTTTATCCTGCTGGCTGATGAGTTGGCATTATTCAGCAAAGTGATGCGTCGGGTGGGGAAGGGAAATTATAATATTCTTTCCTTCAACAAAGATTCGGCTGCTGAAAAAATGGCGGCTTTAACCATGACAATTCAACTGGAAGATGATTCAGAGCCTTTGAAGGAGCTGAAAGAAGCATTGGAGAATATGAAAGGCTTGCAGTCAGTCACTGTAGAAGAGTCTCTGGTTCGTTCATAAAATTTCACATTCACATCGGTTGTACATCCCCTATGGTACAGGAGGAAATGTAAATGAAAAAAATTAATATTGCACTCCTTGGCTTTGGCACCGTCGGCAGCGGCGTGGCCGAAACGATCAAACGGAACAGCAAAATGATGGCAGAGCAGCTGGGATGTCAGCTGGTGATCACCCATGTGTTGGTGCGTCATCCGGAAAAATATGCCAAGATGGAAATCCTCAAGGACGTTCATCTGACTTCTTCTTTTGAGGAAGTGATTGCAGACGACACCATCGATATTGTGGTGGAAGTGATGGGCGGCATCCATCCGGCGAAAGAATACATTTTTGCTGCACTGAACCGGCAGATGAATGTGGTCAGTGCCAACAAAGATGTGGTGGCTCTCTTCGGACCGGAAATCATGCACACCGCCATGGAAAATAAAGTGAACTTTAGCTGCGAAGCTAGCGTTGGCGGCGGTATCCCGATTTTGCGGCCGCTCCACGATTCTTTGGCAGCCAATGAAATCGAAAGCATCGTAGGTATTGTCAATGGTACCACCAATTTCATTCTGTCCAGCATGGACGAAGAAGGGGTGAGCTACTCCGACGCTCTGCGCGTGGCACAGAAAAAAGGCTACGCCGAAGCAGATCCCACCAACGATGTATGCGGTTATGACGCAGCCAGAAAACTGGCGATTCTGGCGTCCATTGGTTTCCGCGCTAACGTTACTTTTGATGATGTACTGGTAGAAGGCATCGAAAAGATTTCTCAGAAAGACGTACAGTACGCCAGCGAAATGGGATATGCTATCAAATTGCTGGCTGTGGGCACCCGCCAGGAAAATGGCATCGCCCTCAATGTATATCCGGCTTTCGTACCGCGGACCCATCCACTGGCTTCCGTCAAAGGCTCCTACAATGCGATTTATGTGACGGGAAATATTGTAGATGATGTTATGTTCTACGGTCGCGGCGCCGGTTCCCTTCCGACCGCCAGCGCTGTTATGGCAGACGTCATCAGCACCGCGAAGCATATCAAAAACAATTCCACCGGCACCGGCATGATGCTGACGGAAACCAAGCGCATTCCTTTCTACTCTTCTTTGAAACTCAAAAATTCCTACTATTTCCGTCTGATCGTAGACGACGTGACCGGCGTACTTTCGCAGATTGCTTCGGCGTATGCAGACCACGACATCAGCATCAAGGAAGTGGTGCAGAAGAGCCGCATCGAAGATGCCGCCGAACTGATGATCATCACACAGGATACGCCGCGGGAAAATATCATTCAGGTAGAAAAAGCGTTGCAGGTATTGCCATGCATGCGCCAGGTAGCGAATATCGTGAGGGTTATGGAAGATGATAGAGAATAAAACATACATCGTTCGCGTGCCGGCGACCACAGCCAATATCGGTAGTGGATTTGATACGCTGGGCATGTCCCTGGGCTTGTACAACGTAGTGCAGTTTGTGCCGGAAGAAGGACGCAAACTGGTGGATACAGAAATTCGCGCCGAAGGGGAAGGGGCAGACCAGATTACCTCCGGCATGGATAACATGATCATCAAAGCCATGGCAGAAACCGCAGAACTGGCAGGACGGGAAATTCCCGGCGGCAAAATGTACCTCATCAACCGCATTCCTTTTGCCAGAGGTCTCGGCAGTAGCTCCGCCGCTTTGGCATCCGGCGTATTCCTGGCGAATATGCTCATGGGTGAACCTTTCAATCGCACGGAAATTTTGAATATCACCGCCGACATGGAAGGACACCCCGATAATGCAGCGCCGGCGATTTTGGGCGGCTTCTGCATGGCACTTCTGAAAGATGGAAAAGTAACGGCAGAAAGCATTGATATTCCATCCCACTGGAAAGCTGTCGTTACAATTCCGGAATTTGAACTCCACACCGAAAAGGCGAGAGCCGTGCTTCCGAAAGAATACAGCCGCAGTGATGCGGTGCACAATATTGGCGCCGTCTCTTTCCTCATGGCAGCTTTCATGTACCAGAAGCCGGAATACTTAAAGTTCGGTTTAGATGATTGCATCCATGTCCCGTATCGCCTGGATCTGATTCCCGGCGCAAAACAGGTCATTGCCAACGCTATGTACTCCGGCGCTTACGGCGCCACCATCAGCGGCTCCGGCCCCACCATCATCGCCTTTGCACCGGCAGCGGAAGCGGATCGGGTAGGGAAGGCCATGGTCGATGGATTCCACGCAGCCAAGATGAATGCGCGCTATCTGGTGCTCGACTTTGATCAGAACGGCATCATGTCCGTATAAATAAAAAAACGGAAATTCCTGATTTCTATGAGTGGAAATCAGGAATTTTTTTATGCCCTAAAGAGCGTGCAAGTTAAATCGTGTTTTTGTAAATAATGAATTAATCACTGTTTACTTATAGAATTTTTTGATTTGAAAAAAATTAATAAGATTGTATAATATATACAGAAGGGTAAGCAAGAGCTTATCCACGAAAGGAGGATTTCATTATGGAATTAACCGTTAGAGGCAAGAATCTTGAGATGACTGATGCTCTGCATACTTATGTAGAAAAGCACACAGGAAAAATTCAGAGGTACTTTGATAAACCGATAAAAATTAACGTTCTTCTTCGTATTTCTAACATGACAAAGACTTGCGAAACAACCGTATTTGTAGATGGCGTGATCCTTCGCGGCGTTGAAAAATCGGATGATATGTACAAATCCATCGACCTGGTATTCGACAAGGTAGAACGTCAGATTCACAAGTACAAGACCCGTCTGGCAAAGAAGTTCAAAGAAAAGAATACCCTGTCCCGCCAGTTTGTACTGGAGAAAGAAGCGGCTACAGTGGCTTCGGATTCTGATTTTGAAATTGTAAAGACCAAACATTTCAACATCAGCCCCATGTCGCCGGAGGAAGCTATTCTGCAGATGAACCTTTTGGGACATAACTTCTTCATGTTCTTCAATTCCGATACGGAAGCTATGGCTGTGGTATATCGCAGAGATGATGGCAAATATGGCCTGATTGATGCAGAAAAATAAAATAGAATTTGAAATTTCTTGAAAAAGGAGCGGAATTTACCGCTCCTTTTTTGACTAAGGGGAGGAAATTTGTTAAACTAATACTGTATGTATTTTGGAGAAGTAGGATTTCATAGATCTGATTATTAAAGGAGCTGCTTTCATGTTTGATAAGTTTTTTGACAGACTGTTCAATGGATCCAATGAAAAAGAAATCAAGAAAATTCGTAAGATTGTTGAGCAGCAGATTAATCCCTTGGAAGATGGGCTGAAAAAGCTGAGCGATTCTTCCTTGGCACACAAGACCAATGAATTTAAATTGCGTTTGTCCAAAGGGGAAACGTTGGACGACATTCTCCCGGAAGCTTTCGCCGTCATCCGCGAAGCTTCCCGTCGTGTACTGGGAATGCGTCATTTCGATACGCAGCTCATCGGCGGTATCATTCTGCATCGAGGAAATATCGCAGAAATGTGCACTGGTGAAGGTAAGACCCTGGTGGCTACATCGCCGGTTTACCTGAATGCCCTGGAAGGAAAAGGTGTTCATGTCATCACCGTCAATGATTACCTGGCAAAGCGCGATAGTGAATGGATGGGACAGCTGTATAAGTTCCTGGGCCTTTCTACCGGGCTGATTATCCATGACCTGGATTTCAACCAGCGCAAACTGGCTTACAATTCCGATATCACTTACGGCACCAATAATGAATTTGGTTTCGACTATCTGCGTGATAACATGGTTACTTCCCTGGACCAGATGGTGCAGCGGCCATTGCATTACTGCCTCATCGATGAAGTGGACTCCATTTTGATCGACGAAGCCCGTACACCGCTGATTATTTCCGGACCGGGACAGAAATCCACAGATAACTACTATGTACTGGCGAAACTGGTTCCTCAGCTGAAAAAAGATGAGGACTACACCATCGACGAAAAGCAGAAGACCGTAGCGCCCACCGAAGCCGGCGTGGCGAAGATGGAAAAACTGCTGCATGTAGAAAATCTGTATGATGCAGAAAATCTGGAATTGAACCATCTCTTTGTGCAGGCCCTTCGTGCGCAGACCATGATGACCCGCGACAAGGATTATGTAGTTAAAGATGGGGAAGTCGTCATCGTTGATGAATTCACCGGCCGTATGATGTATGGCCGCCGTTACTCCGACGGGCTGCACCAGGCTATCGAAGCAAAGGAAGGGCTGGAAGTACAGCGCGAAAGCCAGACTCTGGCAACCATTACCTTCCAGAATTATTTCAGAATGTACGACAAACTGGCTGGCATGACCGGTACCGCTAAGACGGAAGAACAGGAATTTATCAAGATTTATGGACTTCCGGTATTGCAGGTACCCACCAACAAGCCGATTCAGCGTAAAGACCTGCCGGATGTGATTTTCAAAAACCAGCGGGGCAAGTACAAAGCGGTCGTGAAGGAAGTACAGCGTCGTCATGCCACCGGGCAGCCGATGCTGATCGGTACCACTTCCATTGAGCAGTCGGAAGAATTGTCCCATATGCTGAAACAGGCAGGCATCGTTCATAGCGTGCTGAATGCGAAGTACCATGAAATGGAAGCTGCCATCGTAGCGCAGGCAGGCCAGAAGGGACAGGTCACCATCGCCACCAACATGGCAGGCCGTGGTACCGATATTTCCTTGGGCGAAGGCGTCGAAGAACTGGGCGGCCTCGCTATCATCGGCACAGAACGCCACGAAAGCCGTCGTATCGATAACCAGCTTCGCGGCCGTGCCGGCCGTCAGGGCGACCCGGGCTCCAGCCAGTTCTTCCTGTCTCTGGAAGATGATCTGCTCCGCATTTTCGGCGGCGACAACATCAAGAGCTTCATGGAAAAAATGGGTCTCGAAGAAGATGAACCTATCAACAGCCGTATGGTTTCTAATGCCATCCAGAAGGCGCAGAAGCGCGTAGAAGCCCGCAACTTCGATATCCGTAAGTACGTACTGGAATACGATGATGTCATGAACCAGCAGCGTAAGGTAGTCTATGATCAGCGCCGCAAGATTCTTGAAGGGGAGGACATGAAGGACCAGATCCTTTCTATGGTAGACTCCATCATCGACCGTGGTATGACGGCTTACGCCGACCCGAAACTCTATCCGGAGGAATGGGACTTTGCAGGCCTTCTGAAATATGCGGAAAAATATTTCCTGGCTCCCGGCGAACTGAACCTGGAAGAAGTTGAGGAAATGAGTCGTGAAGAAGTGGAAGACAAGCTGAAAACCATTGCTCACGAAACCTACGAAGCCAGAGAACAGTCCATCGGCTCGCCGATGATGCGCGAACTGGAAAAAGCAGTCATGCTGAAAGTGGTGGATTCCAAGTGGATGGAACACTTAGACGATATGGATATGCTGAAGGAAGGCATCAGCCTCCGCTCCTACGGTCAGAGAAATCCAATCGTAGAATACAAGGTAGAAGCATTCGATATTTTCGAAGAAATGCAGCAGGCTATGATGGAAACCATCATTCTCTACCTCTACCACATCCAGATCCGCTTCGCTGAAGAACCGGCAGAAGAGAGAGCCCACCTGGAAAAACCGGCAGCCCCGGAGGACCACTTGCAGGGCGCAGAAGAGCATTACACCAATGAAAATGGTAGCGAAGAATCTGCCAATGCAGACGTAAAGAAATAATTCCATAAGGTATAAACAGTGATTTCATCAGCCTCTAGTAGAAGAGATTTGCGTCTTTTCTACGGCTGATGATTTGCTGTTTCTATATAAGAAATAAAAAATAAATGAGAAACAGAAAGCGAGATGACTATCAGTGTTAGAAGATTTGAAAAAAACCTTGACAGACCTGCTGAATCACGAAAAAGAAATAAGGGATTCACTTTGACTTACCTCAGCTGAAAGAACGTATCAACAGTTATGATATTCAGATGAGTGACCCCAGTTTTTGGGATGATGCAGAGAAAGCCCGCGAGATTTCCCAGGCAGCTACGGAAGCGAAAGATGCTTACGACACCTATACCCGCCTTTTCGAAAGAGCGGAAGGATTGAAGGATCTCCTGGACCTGGCGCTGGAGGAAGATGACCAGGCCATGGAACCGGAACTGAAGGCGGAAATTGACGAGCTGAAAGAAATCTTGGACAAGAAGGAAATCGAACTCCTTTTGAGCGAACCTTATGATGCCAATAATGCCATCATCACCTTCCACGCCGGTGCCGGCGGTACCGAGGCCCAGGACTGGACCGAAATGCTGATTCGCATGTACATCAAGTGGGCAGAGGCAGAAGGCTTTACCATCGAAGAGCTGAATATGCTCCCCGGCGATGAAGCAGGCATTAAGAATGCAGAATATATGGTGAAAGGCAAGTATGCCTATGGTTTCCTGAAATCGGAAAAAGGTGTACACCGTCTGGTGCGCATTTCTCCTTTCGATGCAGCGAAGCGTCGCCACACCTCTTTCTCAGCGGTGGACGTGATGCCGGAAATCACCGATGATGTGGAAGTGGACCTGAACATGTCCGATGTGCGCGTGGACTACTATCGCGCCAGCGGTGCCGGCGGTCAGCATATCAATAAGACCAGTTCGGCGGTTCGTATGACCCATATCCCTACGGGCATTGTGGCAGCCTGCCAGAATGAACGCTCCCAGTTCCAGAATAAGGAACAGTGTCTCCGCCTGCTCCGTGCGAAACTCTATGAATTGGAGTTGCAGAAGAGAGAGCAGATGACGAAGGATATCGAAGGGGAACAGCAGGCCATCGAGTGGGGCAGCCAGATTCGTTCCTATGTATTCCAGCCCTACACTTTGGTGAAGGATAACCGCACCGGTATCGAAACCGGCAATATCCAGGGGGTCATGGATGGTGACCTGACACAGTTTATTGAAGGTTTCCTGAAACAGAACAAGTTCAAAACCAAAGCGAAATAAAGGACAGATAGAATGAAAGTTTTACAAGAGACGGCTTTCAAGGTGCTGGCGGTGCTGGTGCTCATCGGCGCCATGGCCGGCGGCTTGATTTCCTGGCAGCGCTACCAGGTGGAGGAGAAGGCTTCTACGGTGGAAATGGTCTATGACTATAGAAATATCGTAGAAAGCGCCGCCGTAGAGCGAATGAAGGAAGACGATCTTTTCTCGCTGTACAAAAAGAGCGGTGTCACCTCTGTGGCAGTCTATGACGAAACCCTGGAGCACTTGGCGAACCACGGCTTTATCCAGGTTTATCGTGGCTATGAGTTGCAGGCGAAAGCGGGGGACACTTCCCTTACCGGGGATAAGATCTATATCCAGCCGGTGGATACCGCCGATGGGAAAGCCTATTTTGAAGAATTACAAGACCACATGAAGATTCTCTACGGAGAAGATTGCAAAGTTCTCACCATTGGAAATACGGAGACGCTGGAAATTGCCGGGGTCTATGAAAAGATGATCACCGCGCCTTTGGGAATTTTCGAAAATACCGTCAAAAAGGCAGCGGCTCACGATTTCTACGTGGTGCTTCGTCCGTCCAATGTACCTCATGTATCTAAGGAATTTATCGACACCTTCCTGAAAGCAGCCGATGCTTCGGACAAGGTGAGCGCCGTCATTTTCCAGGGAAAAGAAGTGCTGGGCTACAAAGAGCACGCTGCTTGCGTGTCTAAAGGCCTCAATGAACGGCATATCCCCATCGTTCTCATCGAAGCGCAGAGCCAGCTGGGATTTGAACCCCAGGCAGGGCTCCTGGATATGGCAAATAGCTCGGATTACCAGGTGGTACGCCTCTATGCTATGTCCAAAGACGAGCTCATCAAATTGGGACAGAAGGAAGCGGCAGCTCGATTCTATATTTCTGATATCGAAAGAAATATCCGCATGAACCTTTTCCCGTCCTACAAGTTTGCGACGGATGGAAAGACGCTGTCTGAAACCAATGCGGCGTACATCGCTGATGTGACCAGCCGTCTGGAAAATCACGGCTTCTCCGTGGGCAAGGCGTCCGTAATAGATGCTTACTTCCCGATGATGCCGCTTCGCGCTTTGGCTATGGCCGGCGCGGTATCGCTGGTGGTGATGACGCTCTTGCTCCTGCTGCCCGGTCTCAGCAAATGGATCTATGGCATCGAAGTGTTGGCGCTGGCTGCTGCCGAAGGCGGCTACTGGGTGCTGCACATGAATCTGGTGTTGCAACTCCTCGCCCTGGGCGCAGCGGTGTGCACGCCGGTGATTGTAATGGCCCTGTTCCTGAATTATTGCCTGAAGCGCAAAGACAAAGCCTTTGCTGATGTGGGCTGGGGGAGACTCTTCCTGGAGTCTGCCGGCCTGCTTTGGGGCTGCGGTATTCTTTCGCTGGCAGGGGCACTCTTCGTGAGCGGCCTTTTGAGCGATATTCGTTTCTTCTTGGAAATGCAATATTTCCGCGGCGTGAAGGTGACTTTCGTCTTGCCGCTGGCGTTGATTTCTTTCGTGTATATCCAGCATTTCCCCTTCTTTGGGAAAGTGGTGGCGTCGGACAAAGATTTCGTTTCCTTTGTGAAAAAATTCTGCCATATCCAGATTAAGCTGGGGCTCTTGATAGGCCTGGGGCTTTTGGCTATGGTGGGATTCGTCTTTGTGGGCCGCAGCGGAAACAATGGCGCGCCGGTGCCGCAGTTTGAAATCGCCCTTCGCCGTTTCCTGGAAGATGTGATGTATGCCCGTCCGAGAGAGAAGGAATTCCTTTTCGGCCATCCGGCCATGCTGGTGGCTATGGCGGCGCTGTACCGGAAATGGCCGCAGATTCTGCACTATTTCCTGATTGTAGCAGTTACCATCGGCCAGGGTTCTATGGTAGAAACTTTTGCACACATGAGAAGTCCGTTCATTTTGAGCTTTATCCGCGGACTGGATGGTTTGGCAGCAGGGACTCTCTCTATGGTAGGTGCATTGATTGCAGTGATGATTCTGGTGAGAATCACCAAGTTCTTTGGTGAGCGATATGGCAAAGTATAAGATTGTAATTTCCGGATACTATGGCTTCCATAATGCCGGAGATGAGGCCATGCTTCTGGCCATACTCCAGGCGCTCCGAAAGACATTTGACAGCCCGGAAATCACTGTCATTTCCGGAAATCCTGCAGCCACGGCGAAGACTTTCGGCGTAGAGACGGTACCGCGGTTTGGCATGTTCTCCATCTTGAAGGCTATCTTTTGCAGTGACCTTCTGATCAGCGGCGGTGGCAGCCTTTTGCAGGACGTGACCAGCTGGAAAAGCATGATTTATTATCTCACCATCATCATCGTGGCGGTGCTTTTCCGGAAGCGGGTTTTCCTGTACTCCCAGGGCATCGGCCCGGTGCGGTACCGGGTGATTCGTATCATCTTGAAGCACGTGCTGAATTACGTGGATGCCATCACCGTGCGGGACAAAGAGTCGAAAGGCTTCCTGCAACGCTTGGGAGTGCATCGCACGATTTATACCACCGCCGATGCAGTGCTGTCTCTGGACCCTGTTTCTTTGGATCATGGGAAAGAGATTCTCCAAAGAAACAAGGTGGACTGCTCCCGAAAGCTGGTGGGCATCGCCATCCGCAGCTGGGCAGATACCGAGCGGTGGATGGAGCCATTCAAGAAATATGTGTATCGCCTCGCCAAAGAAGGGATCTCTGTGGTGCTCATTCCCATGCAATTCCCTGAGGACAAACTGACCGCAGAGAGAAGCATTGGCACCATGGAGCATGTCTATGTGCTGAAAGAACCATACACCATTGAAGAATTGATTTCCCTGATGGGCTCGATGGATGCAGTCATCGGCATGCGGCTTCACGCCATGATTTTCTCGGCGCTCATGCACGTGCCATTTCTGGGGATTTCCTATGACCCGAAAATAGATAATTTCCTGGCTTTGATTGACCGGAAGGCCACCTGTTCCATCCGCACCATGGATGCGGAGAAGCTCTATGCAGATACCATGGAGCTCCTCTCGGCAGAACCGAAGGCCCGGGACTGGAGTGAAATCGATGCGCTTCGCCGGCAAGCCTGTGAGAATGTAGAAATATTGGAATCGTTAGTGAATCACAAGGAGGAAAACAAATGAGTCAGCTTACTGCAGAAGAACTCAGTGCGCTTCAAAAGAAAGCGAAGGATGTGCGCATTGACATTTTGAAGATGATTACCCAGGCAAATTCGGGACATACCGGCGGTTCTTTGTCGGCAGCGGATCTCCTGACTTTGCTGTTTTTCCGTGAAATGAATGTAGACCCGGCAGACCCGAAGAAGGCAGACCGCGACCGCGTGGTCCTCTCCAAGGGCCATGCAGCACCGGCGCTCTATGCGGTGCTGGCTGAAAAAGGCTATTTCCCGAAGGAAGAGCTGGAAACTCTTCGCCAGGCAGGCCATATGCTCCAGGGCCACCCGGACATGAAACATACTCCCGGCGTAGACATGACCACCGGTTCTCTGGGACAGGGCATTAGTGCCGCTTGCGGCATGGCGTTGGCTTCCAAGATGGACAAGGCTGATTGGCGTGTCTATGCGATTCTGGGCGATGGCGAACTGGAAGAAGGCCAGGTATGGGAAGCGGCTATGTATGCAGCTCACTACAAACTGGATCACTTGATTGCTTTCGTAGATAACAATGGGCTCCAGATTGATGGGCCTATCACCGAAGTCATGTCTTCTCTGCCGATTGGTGAAAAATTCGAAGCTTTCGGCTGGCATGTCATCGAAACCGATGGCCACGACATGGCAAAACTCCATGACGCCATCGAAGAGGCAAAAACTATTTCCGGCAAACCGACCATGATCGTCATGAAGACGGTCAAAGGCAAGGGCGTACCGGAAATCGAAAACCAGGTGGGCTGGCATGGCAAAGCACCGAGCAAAGAAGAATGTGAAAGATTTATTAAAGCAGTGGAGGCAGAATAATGGGTAAGGCAACTCGTGACGCATACGGCGAAGCGTTGAAAGAACTGGGCGCAGTCAATCCGGATATCGTAGTATTGGATGCTGACTTGTCTGCATCCACAAAGACCCAGACTTTTGCCAAAGCATACCCGGATCGTTTCTTTGATACCGGTATCGCGGAAGGAAATATGATGGGCGTGGCTGCCGGTCTGGCAGCTGCAGGAAAGATCCCCTTCGCCTCTACCTTTGCGGTATTTGGCGCAGGGAGAGCTTACGAACAGATCAGAAACTCCGTCTGCTATCCAAAGCTCAATGTGAAAGTGGCAGTAACCCACGCCGGCCTCACCGTCGGTGAAGACGGCGCAACCCACCAGATGCTCGAAGACATCACATTGATGAGAGCGCTGCCGAACATGACCGTCATCGTGCCGGCAGATGCTGCAGAAACCAAAGCCGCTGTGAAATGGGCGGCTGACTACAAAGGCCCGGTATACATCCGCATGGGCCGCGCGAAATGCGATGACATTTGCCCGGAAGATTATACCTTCACACCGGGCGTCAGCTATGAAGCCGTTTCCGGCAATGACGTGACTATCATTGCTTGCGGTATCATGGTAGCAAAAGCGGTAGAAGCAGCAGCGCTGCTGAAAGAAAAAGGTATTTCTGCTCGCGTTATCAACATGAGCTCCATCAAACCAATCGATGAAAAAGCAATTCTCAAAGCGGCCGAAGAAACCGGTGCAATCCTCACTTGTGAAGAACACACGGTCAAAGGCGGCCTCGGCGGCGCTGTAGCAGAAGTGCTGTGCCTCCACAAGCCGGTACCGATGGCTATGATCGGCACCGAAGACACCTTCGGCGAATCCGGCACCGCAGAAGACCTGCTGGAAAAATATGGCCTGACAGCGCAGCACGTCGCAGAAGAAGCGGAAAAGCTACTATCCAGGAAGTGAGGAATTAATGATTACTTTTGATCAGGTGTCACTCAAGTACGATGCGAAACACACCGCCCTCAGTAACATTAATATTCATATCGACAAAGGGGAATTTGTCTTCGTCGTAGGGCCAAGCGGCGCGGGTAAATCGACTTTTATCAAAATCTTGACCCATGAGCTGGTGCCCAGCGAAGGTACCGTCATCGTCAATGGCCAGCGCATCAACAAACTGAAATCGGGAAAGGTGCCTTACTACAGAAGAAGTCTGGGCATCGTATTCCAAGATTTCCGTCTGCTCACGGAAAAGACAGTCTTTGAAAATATCGCTTTCGTTCTTCGCGTAACCGGCACGAAGAATGCCAAGGAAATCAAAGCGAAGGTGCAGCGGGTGCTGGACCTGGTGGGACTGCGGGGCAAGGACAAGGAACTTCCCACGAAGCTTTCCGGCGGCGAGCAGCAGCGTGTGGCCATCGCCCGCGCGCTGGTGAATCAGCCGCTCCTTCTCATCGCCGACGAACCGACCGGCAACCTGGACCCCAATACGTCTGATGAAATCATGAAACTTTTCAGTGAAATTAACCACATGGGCACCACCATCATCATGGTCACTCACAACCGCGACCTGGTCAATGCCATGCACAAGCGCGTGGTCATCATCGAAGGCGGCCATATCGTGAATGACGTGAAGAAAGGGGGCTATGATCTGAATGTTTAGTTCCTTATCTTATTTCTGGGGAGAAACATTCCGTTCCCTTTTCCGGAACCGTTTTATGGCAGTTGCTTCCGTCTTGACGGTGACGCTGTCCATGTTCATTCTGGGCGTATTTCTCTCGGCGGTGCTGAATATCAACCACATGGCTTCCTATCTGGAAAACCAGGTGGAAATGACCGTCTATCTCCGCGACGGTCTCACCACCGACCAGGTCATGAGCATCGGGAAATATCTCAAAGCCCAGCCGGGATTGAAAGAGATTTCTTTCACCAACAAAGACCAGGCCATGGTGGAATTTAAAGAACGCATGGGGGACCAACAGGGACTCCTAGAAGCCATCAATGGCAATCCGCTTCCTGCCTCCTACCAGATGTCTTTTGAAACACCGGAAGCCCTGAAACTGTCGGCAGAAGTGGTGGCAGGCTATGAAGGCGTCGAAACCGTGCAGTACGGCAAAGACATCATCGAGCAGCTCTACAAAGTGGCGCAGATTATCCGCCTGAGCGGCATGGTGCTCATCGTATTCCTCGCGGGCGCTGAGCTTTTCATTATTTCCAATACCATCCGCCTCACCGTCTTTGCACGGCGTCGGGAAATCCAGATCATGAAATACGTCGGCGCTACCAATGGATTTATCCGCTGGCCATTCCTTTTCGAAGGCATGGTGATTGGTTTCCTTGGTTCCGGCATTGCCTCCCTCATTCTGTGGGAAGGCTACAAGATGGTGGTAGACGAAATCGCCTCCGCCGGGCTGGTATTCATTCCACTGATTCCTCTGTGGCCATTCATGGGCTATACCACAGTGATCATTCTGGCTATTGGCATCGTTATCGGTGTCATGGGGAGTGCCATTTCCCTGCGCAAATACATGAAGGTGTAAGCCATGAAGAAACAGCAAATGATTCTTTCCGTGGCTGTGGCCTCCATGCTGCTCACCTCGTCGGTGCTGCCTTCTGTGGCCGATGATCTGGAAGATGAACTGACGGATATCCAGGGACAAATCGACGAATCCAGAGCCACTCAGGCAAGCTGGCAGGAAGTAATCGAGCAGGTGGCAGTGAAGCTCAAAGCTATCCAGGCAGAGCTGGACGTGGCCACCGCGCGGCTCACGGAAATCCAGAACGAGCAGGCGAAAATCAATGCCCAGATTCGCCAGACCGAAGAGGACATCCGCAAGGCAGAGGCTTATCTGGCGCAGCGCCAGCAGGTCCTGAGCCTCCGCGTCCGTTCCATTTACAAATTCGGCCAGCTGAATTATCTCGAAGTCATCATGGGCGCGAAAAGTTTCAGCGATTTCGCAAACCGCCTGGAACTTTTGAAACGCATCATCCAGTCTGACTACAATCTGATCCTGGAAATCCAGGACCAGAAAGCAAAAATCGAGACGAAGAAGCAGGAACTTCTGCAGGACAAAGCGCGTCTTGACGCCTTGGCAGCCGAAGCGCAGAAGGCACAGGACGAAGTGGCGAAGAAGAAGGCAGAGCAGCAAGCCGTCATGGACGAAGCTCGCGCCAATAGAGCCGCCGCCGCCCAGATGGAAGAAGACCTCATCGCCCGCTCTAATGCGGTCAAAGACCTCATTGAAGAGCGCAAACGCCAGCGTGCAATCGCTGAAAGTGGCGGCAGCGACGCCGGCTATGCCCAGGGCACCGGGCAGCTCGGCTGGCCTTGCAACGGCGTCATCACTTCGCCCCAGGGCTACCGCGTGCACCCGATTTTCGGCACCACCATTTATCACTCCGGCATGGATATCGGCGTAGACTACGGCACTCCGATTCATGCCGCCGATAGCGGTACCGTCATTTATTCCGGATGGATCAGCGGTTATGGCAATGCCGTCATCATCGACCACGGCAATGGCATGGAAACGCTCTACGGCCACAACCAGTCCCTCTATGTATCGGAAGGGCAAAATGTATCGAAAGGCGAAGTCATCGCCGGCGCCGGTTCCACCGGCAATTCGACAGGCCCCCATTGTCACTTTGAAGTACGGATCAACGGCTCGCCGGTGGATCCGATGGGTTACTTGTAATGAAAAATTGGAAATACTATGCGAAAGTGGGGCTTCCCGCCTTCGCAGCCGGCGTCATTTGTACCGCATCTTTCTTCGGAGGTGCGGTACTCCGCTTTACGGACGATCCCGGCGCATTCATGGGCTTTCTCACGGATTTTCAGGAAATTAAGAAAAACTATTTCCGGCCCATTTCCGATAAAGACCTTTTGAACGGCGCTTCTACGGGCATGTTTGCCGCGGTGGGGGACCCTTACACCGTGGTCCTTTCGGGAGAGAAATATGATTCCTTCATGGAAGGCACCACCGGTGAATACGGCGGCATTGGCGTGGTCATCGGTATCAACAAGGAAAACAAGCCGGTGATCATCAATGTATTCTCCCAGGGAAGTGCCGGCAACGCGGGCCTTCTGGCGGGGGACGTGATTCTTTCCGTCGATGGGAAATCCACCGAAGAGCTGGGTCTCAATGGCACCGCCTCCGCCGTGCGGGGCGAGAAGGGGACCACCGTGGAAATCGATGTGGAAAGAAATGGGGAAACCCTACACTTCACCGTAGAACGCTCAGAAATCACCATGCCCACCGTGCAGAGCTTCATGGCAGACGAAGGTATCGGCTATATCCACATCTACACCTTCGGCAAACACACGGCTGACGAATTCCGCGACCAGTTAGCGTCCCTCAAAATTTTGGGAGCGAAGAAACTCATCATCGACGTCCGTATGAATCCCGGCGGCCTCATTGACTCCGTGGTATCTGTGGCAAACCAGATCCTCACCAAAGGCACCGTGGTCAGCTATCACACCAAAGATGGAAACGCTGAGTCCTATGACATCGAAGGCGTAGAAGAACCTATGCCTCTTGCAATCCTCATCGATCATAACAGCGCCAGCGCCTCCGAAATCCTCGCCGGCGCCGTGCAGGACAAAAAGGAAGGCATTATCCTAGGCGAAAATAGCTTTGGTAAGGGGACAGTGCAGGCTATCTTTGATACAGGCGAAAAGAAAGCCCTCAAAATTTCCATCGCCGAGTACCGCACGCCGTCAGGCAAGACCATCGACAAAGTGGGAATCGCCCCTGATGAAACGGTGGAGCAAACCGGCTTCCTCTTCGATAAGGAGACCGATTCGGTGTATAAGAGAGCTGTGGAACGGTTGAAATGAGGGTAGCGTGTTTTATCGCTATCGGTTTTGTAGTCGGTAGTCGGTAGCCGGTAGTCAGGGCGCGTTTGGTTGCTGGTTCATATGGGATTATTACCGCAAGTGGTGGCATTATGTATCGCTGGCAGCAACTGCGTCCTAACCGCGGACTACCAATTTTCTAAGCATCATCCAGCCTGGGGCCACCTTCTTCAGGGAAGAAGGCAAATAGAAGAAGCAGGCAAATGTGGCCTGACTACTGATTACTAATTACTGATTACTAAACAAAAAAGGGAGTACCGAAATGATGACTCATTTCGTTACTCCTTTTTGTTTATCTATTATCCACTTTTTCCGGGTGCATATCATGGCGGAGAAGGCGGTAGCGGGCGAAGTCGCGCCACTCGGTGCCTGGGATGCCGTAGTTGCAGTAGGGGTCGATGGAGAGGCCGCCTCTAGGGAGGAATTTGCCCCAGACTTCGATGTAGCGGGGGCGGAGGAGTTTGATGAGGTCGGTCATGATGATGTTCACGCAGTCTTCGTGAAAGTCGCCGTGGTTTCTGAAGGAGAAGAGGTAGAGTTTCAGGGATTTGCTTTCTACCATGTACTGGTCGGGAATGTAGGAAATGTAGATGGTAGCAAAGTCGGGCTGCCCGGTCTTGGGGCAGAGGCTGGTGAATTCGGGGCAGTTGAATTT
The DNA here is from genome assembly GCA_963640485.1 of bacterium. Lineage (GTDB taxonomy): Bacteria > Bacillota > Negativicutes > Veillonellales > Dialisteraceae > Dialister. Next base: position 22,643 of record CAVHZP010000001.1, read on the forward strand.
TATGAAGAAGTCTCTGTCAGCGTGTTTGTTGGGGATTTTCTCCAAGAGGTTCGGGTTGTAGTCGTAGGTGTATTTGGTGTTCTGATTTCCCAGCTGTTTGAGCTGGTCTAATCCTTCACGGGTTTCGGACATGGGAGTATTTCCTTTCTTTGTTGGTTTGAGGGATAGGGGATAAGGGATAAGGGATAAGGCGCATTTGACTGATTAATCCAATATTCTAAGCCTTCTTCTCTGAAGAGGGTGCCCGTAGGGTGGGTGATGCTTCACTCCTCACTTTCGTAGGCATCATCCGGCCTGGCGGCCACCTTCTTCAGGGAAGAAGGCAAATCGAAGAAGCCGCTAAACGCGTCCTTATCCCTTATCCCCTATCCCTTATCCCTAATAAACAGTTAAATTTTCTTCGCCGCTTCCATCAGCTGGTTTTCATTGTTGCTTCCGGGGAACCATTGGATGCGGAGGGGGATGTGGAAGGTTTTTTCGAAGTCTTTCAGAAGGTGGCCGGTGGCGTGGGCGGGGACGTCGAAGTTTTCCAGGTTGGTGTAGATGCGCAGGTCCATGGCGTGGGAGCAGGAGGTGCAGACGAGGCGGGTGATGGAGTGTTCCTGGCTTTCGTCGAGGCCTTCAGCGAGGGCGAGGAAGAGGGAGAGCATGCGTACCTGGCGCATTTGCGCGGCGGTCAGGATGTGGGCCTGGCCATTGGCTTTCAAATATTTCCCGGAGTAGCCGTGGTGGAAGGCACAGATGAGGGAGCACATGACTTGTTCGCTGTGGGACCAGCCGAAGATGTGGGCGTTGGCGGCCATGTAGGCACTGTGGCGGGCGTGGCTGTAGTAGTTGATCAGATTTCCTATGTCATGAAGGAGGGCGGCGGCGGTGAGGATGTCGCGCATGCGGCGGTCCAGGCCATGGACTTTCTGCCACTGGTCGAAGAGGGAGAGGGCCATGGCGGTGACGTAGTGGGTGTGGAAGGTGTATTCCATGGGCAGGGTGTCCAGGTAGTTTTGGACGGAGCTTTGGAGCATGTCTTTTTCCCGGTGGCCGTCATTGTCGTAGAGGGGGTCGTAGTAGTGGAAGAAGAGTCCTTCTCGGAGGCCGCAGCCGGAAATGGTGAGGTAGGGGGCTTTGGCTTTGCGGATGATTTCCTGTACCACCAGGGCGCCGGCGACGATGATGTCAGCCCGTTCACTGGAGAGGCCGCTGATTTTCTGGCGTTCTTCGTAGGTTTTGCTGGTGATCATGCGGACTTCTTCGAAAAGGTCTTCCACCGGGAAATGGTAGTTATGAAGTTTCGGCAGGGGGTAGTTCACGGCGCGCTGGTGGATTTTCGCCAGGTTGCGCACGGTGCCGCCGATGCCGATGACTTCCATGGGGACGGTGGGGAACCAGTCGATCTTGGCGAGGACGCCCTGGATGAAATTTTTCATTTCCGTCAGCTTTTCGGCGGTCACATTGCCGGAGGACTGGAACATTTCCGTCAGCGTCACGGCGCCGATGGGGATGCTGATAGAGCGGATGCGTTTCTTGTCTTTCACCAAAGTGATTTCTACGCTGGCACCGCCCAGGTCGAAGAGGAGGAAATCTTTCTTATCAATGGTGTGGATGACACCGGAAAATCCCAGGGCTGCTTCGGCTTTGCCGCTGATGATGGTCATGGGGATGCCGGTAGAGAGGCGCACACGTTTCAGGAAGGAGGCGCCGTTCACGGCGTTGCGCACGGCAGCGGTGGCGACGGCGAGGACTTTCTTGATGTGCTGCACTTCGATGATGTGGGCGTAGACGGAAAGGCAACGAAGTGCCCGCTGCTGCGCTTCTTCGGTGAGGATGCGGGTGGAGAGGGTCATGCCTTCGGCAAGACGGATGGATTTCTTTTCCTGGTAAATGAGCTTGTAGGCGCCGTGTTCTCCGATCTGCATGATGATGAAGCGGATGGAGTTGGAGCCAAGGTCAATGATGGCGATGCGTTCCATAGGTTCTCCTTACGTTTTTCTTGTTGTAGTTAAGAATAGCTTTTGCTTTCGATATGTAATTCTATTTTACAACATAGTTGCATTTATGAAAAGGAGAGATGGATTTCCTAAAAGAGGGGTTTTGTGATATACTTTGTAGGAAATAAAGATTTAGTAATCGGTAGTCAGTGGTCAGTAGCCGGTAGCTGGAGACAGTTGGAGACAATAGCGAACGCGACTGGCGGATAGCGGAAAACACACCTGACCACTGACTACCGATTACCGACTACCGACTACTTTTTCAAATGGAGGATACATATGGATTCGAATGTGCTTTTGGCACCCCTTGGATTTTTAGGAATGTATATGCTCTTGGAGTCTTGCGACTGGGGGCTTTCTTTGGCGGCTCCGTTCGCTTGTAGAAATCAGGAGGAGAATGAGGCGGTGCTGGGCGTCATGAAGCCGGGCATCGATGGCAATGAAGCTTGGTTTTTCCTGGGGCTGGTGCTCATGGGGGCGGCGGTGCCCATCGCCGGCGGCGTATCACCATTTCCTGTGGCTCTTTTGATGGGGCTTGTAGGGCTCGGCGCGTTGCTTCGTATCGCCGGCTGCTATGGCAGGAAATCTTTGGGATCCTCTCTTGTAATGAAGGGGCTCTGCGCTTTTTCTGTGATTTCCATGGGTGCCTTGGGACTTTTCGCCGGTTCCCTCGTTTCTGAGGACGGCGGTATGCTCTCTGCTTTGGGCATTGTGAGTGCGCTGTGGTGCATTCTCGCCGCGTTCCAGGTGGGCGCTCTCTTTGGGGCAGCGAAAATAGTGAATCCTTTGGGCGAACGGTTCCGCGCAGCGTTCCTGGTTTCCTCTGTGCTGAGTCTGGTGCTCTTCCTTGCCACCGCTATGGTTTTAGGTGGCGCAGTAGGGGATGTGCCTTTCTTCTGGGCAGGGCTCGGTCTTTCGGTGGTGCTTCAGGTGGCTGCATTCTTCCTCACCCGTATGCGTCAGGTGATGGCAGGGCTCGCGGCTTTGTATGTTTCCTTCGCCGCTTCGCTGGCCCTTTACTTTGCGGGCATCGGCGCGGGCATGGAAAAAATTCACGGCGCTCATCTCGCTTCGACAGGTGCGGAACCGGATACCATGATCTTGGCAGCCGTCACCGGCTGGACGGTGGCTGTTTTCCTGTGGCGCCTTTCCCGTAAGAAGGAAAGCTATGAGTGGAAGGATCACATTTGATTTTTTAGAAATATGAGGTGTCATGATGGGAGAATTGTATAAAACCCAGCATACCATTGACGAAATGCTGGACCGTATGGGCGTGAAAATCGTATTGGACTCGGAACACTTGAGCGAAGAGGATCGTTTCGAAGCAGAGAAACAGGGCTCTTCGGTGGTGCTGAAAAAGGTGGAAAAGAAGGAAGAATAAAAAAACGGCGATTTCCGCAGGAGGCGGGAATCGCCGTTTTTTAGTGCTACTGCCGCTGGTGCGAACATGTTGCTGTAGCTCCTAGCTCCTAGCTGCTGGCTTCTAGCCGGATAGAGAAACATCTCACGCATCCCGCGATTAGTGGAAGCGGGAAATAGTTTGCTTACCGCGCTAATTGCGTAAGTTTTACGCGCATAGCGCTTAGCGGTGAGTCTGTCGTACTAGCTGACTAGCAGCCAGCAGCCAGGAGCTACAGCACCATGTACGCACCAGCGTAGGCTAACCTCCGCCCTTCGGCCCCTCCCCCCCTTCCAGAGGAAGTGGGGGGAGGGGCCGAAGGCTCTAAAAAAGCGTGAACATCTCTCGCAAAGATGTTCACGCTTTTTGGTTACAGTATATTGAATATCGCCAGGATCAGGGTGCCGGGGATGCCGAAGAGGGCTACGATGATGCCGTTCATGGTATCCCAGACCATGTGGGTGATGCCCAGGGTATTGAGCAGCCAGAAGAGGACGCCGCCCATGATGATATTTCCTATGATTTTCTTCACAAATTTGGCAAATAGAAGAAAAGCGAGGACTACGATGATCACGCCGGTGATGCCGTAGCCGCCGAGACCGCCTAGTGTTTCCAGCATATTGCCTCCTTAGAGTTCTTTTCTGTTTTCCACAGCGCCGGCGAGGGTGAGGCTGTCAGCGAAGCCGATGTCTCCGCCCATGGGGATGCCGCGACCGATGCGGCTGACTTTGATGCCGGTAGGTTTGATGAGCCGCGCCAGGTAGAAGGCAGTGGCTTCGCCTTCGGTGTCAGGATCGGTGGCGAGGATGATTTCCTTCACCATATCATCTTGCAGGCGGTGGAGGAGTTCTTTGATTTTCAAATCTTCCGGGCCGATGCCGTCTAAGGGGGAGAGGGCGCCGTGGAGGATGTGGTAGACGCCGCGGTATTCGTGGGTCTGCTCGATGGCCATCATGTCCTGGGGCTGCTCTACCACGCAGATGAGGGAGTGGTCTCTCCGGTCATCGTCGCAGATATCGCAGGGGTCTTTGGTGGCGAGATTGCAGCAGACAGAGCAGTAACAGACTTTGCTCTTGGCTTCCCGGATGGTTTTGAGGAAATCATAAACTTCTTTTTCCGGACGTTCCATCATGAAGTAGGCCAGGCGGCGGGCGCTTTTGACGCCGATGCCCGGGAGTTTTCTGAATTGCTCTGCCACTTGCTCCAGTTCTTTATTCATTAGAACATGCCGCCGGGAAGTCCGAGGCCGCCGGTGACTTCGCTCATGCTCTTGGAAACCATTTCATCAGCTTTCTTGCCGGCTTCATTCACAGCGGTGGTGATGAGGTCTTCGAGCATTTCCGGATCATTCGGGTCGATGGCGTCTTTGGAAATTTTCAGGGACGTGATCTGGTGTTCGCCGCTCATGGAGAGGGAGATAGCGCCGCCGCCGACGGATACGTCAACGGTCTGTTTTTTCAATTCTTCCTGTTTCTTCTGCAGGTCTTCCTGCATTTTGCGGGCTTTTTTCAGCATGCTCTGCATCTGTGCTTTATTTCCGAACATTGGGGGATTCCTCCTTGTAACAAAAGGCTGGTTCAGCCATATTATGTATCAATCTTTTCATATATATCACAGTCGGGAAGTATTTTCAAGGCTTCTTTGAAAGAAGGAGCGTTTCGGTCCTGCTCGTTGATTTGTGTCGCCTCTACCAGCTGGTAGCCATCGGGAGCCGGTGTGGGTGCGGGGACTGCGCTTGGCGCCGTGACGGCGCCGCCATTTCGGAGGGCTTCCTGGGTGGCTTTCAGAAGTGCCATGGTTTCTGCTTCTTCGGCGCCGCCGCGAAGAACAGCGTGCACTTCCACCGGGGAGCCTACGACGCGCTGGAAAGCTTCGGCGGCGATTTTCTGGTAGGATTTGTTATTTCCTGCAGAAACCAGCCACTGCTGGGGCGATACGATGACGGCTCTCTGGCGGGTGGCGTAGATGAGGATGCCTTTCTGGTAGCAGGTGTACAGGTCCATGCGATGGATGGACATGAAATAGGAAAGTACCTTTTTCCAAATGGTATCGTAAGCCGCCGGATCCAGGAGTGACGGGTCTACGGCAGCCGATGATGGGGCAGAAGCCGCTTGTATTTGTGACGCCGGACGCGGGGGAGCGGCGGGTTTTGCGGGCTGCGGCGCTGGCGCGGGAGCTGTGGGCGGTGCCTGCGGCAGCGGTTTTGGCGCTACCGGCTGCGGGGGAGCAGACATGGGATTCGGTGCCGGGCGCGGCGCTGGGGCTGGCGTGGAAATCGGAATTGCGGGAGCCGGAGGAGGCGTCATTCTCACCGGCGCGGGCTGGGGGAATGATGCCGGCCCCGGCATCGGCGTAGGCGGCGCAAAAGTGGCAGGTGCCGGTGGCGCGAAAGCAGCGGGGGAAGGGGATGCAGAAATCCCATTTCTTTGAAGGGCTTGCAATGCATTTTCCAGCGCTGCCACCCGCTCGGCGAGGCTATCCAAAGAGGCAGAACCTTTCAGACGGCACAGGTGGAGGAGCCCCATTTCTGCGCTCATGCGCGGCGAGGAGCTGCGCTTTGTTTCCGTTAGAGACTGATGGAGATAACCAAAAAGGGCGTCCAGGTAAGCTTCCGAAAGGCTGGCAGCGTCCTGGTGCAGGATTTCCGTATTTCTTCCGTAGGCAGATAGTTCCGGCGCCTTCGGATTGATGCGGCAGATCATCAGATTTCTGAGGTGTTCTAAGAGGTCGCGGAGAATCGCTGCCGGCTCTTTGCCGCTTTGGAGGATGTCGTAGAAGAGTGTGAGGGCTTCGCCGCTTTTTCCTTGGAAAATATGGTGGGACAGGGAAATGATCTGGTCCTTCCCCGTGAGACCCAAGAGGTCATAGACCGCTGCGGCGTCGAGGACGTCGTTTTCCGAAGCCGAGGAGCACTGGTCCAAGAGGGACAGGGCGTCACGAAGGCCGCCATCGGCGCGGACGGCGATGAGGTCGGCGGCGTCTTCCGTCAGGGGCAGGTTGCTTTCCTTGGCAATGTGGAGCAGGTGCTGTTTGATGTCTTCTACGGAAATGCGGTGGAACTCATAGCGCTGGCAGCGGGAGAGAATGGTAAGGGGGATTTTTTCCGGTTCCGTGGTGGCCAGGATGAAAAGCACGTGAGCCGGCGGTTCTTCCAGTGTTTTCAGAAGCGCATTGAAGGCTTCTTTGGTGAGCATGTGCACTTCGTCGATGATGTACACTTTCTTGCGGCAGGTGGAGGGGAGCGTGCGGACCGACTCTTTCAGCGCACGGATTTCCTCGATGCCACGGTTCGAAGCGGCGTCGATTTCGTAAACGTCCAGGCTGGCGCCGCTATTGATTTCCTTGCAATTCTGACATTCGTTGCAGGGGTTCGCATCGATGGGGTGCTCGCAGTTCACTGCTTTGGACAGAATTTTTGCCATACTGGTCTTGCCGGTGCCGCGGGGACCGGAGAACAGATAGGCGTGGGCCAGGCGATCCTGCTCGATGGCCCGCTTCAAAGGGACGGAAATATGTTTCTGTCCCACCACTTCGCTGAAAGTACGGGGACGCCATTTGCGATACAGAGCAAGATAAGCCATAGATGCCTCCGGGGTATAGAGATGAAATACGGTAGTTGGTTTAGTGGTCAGTAATTAGTAATTAGTAGTCAGGGCGCATTTGACGGCTTTTCCACATATCTCGATAACCTGATATATAGGGAAAAACGTTAGACATAATCTGCTTATAACTGCTGGTCACCGATTGTGACTCTAATTACTGACTACTGATTACTGACCACTAGATTCGGACAATAAAAAAAGGACATTTCAGTCCTCATTTATGACAGCCTCCAGGATGCACCGTGGCACATGAAAAGGACCACTTATTGCTGCTTCCTCTCGGACCTGACAAGATTCATGGGTTTCCATTGCACGGGGCCCGGAGACTGCCACAAATCAAGATTGAAATGTCACAGTAGCTATATTATACAGCATTATATATTTTTTGCAATGACTTTTTTGAGATTTACGGGATATGGCTTGCTTAGATAAGGGGTGTTTACCGCTGGTGGTTTAGTGATCAGTAATCAGTGGTCAGTAATCAGGAGTTAGAGACAGTTGGAGGCAATGAGAAATGCGGGAGCTAGTGGTTTAGTAATCAGTAATCAGTGGCCAGAAGCCAAACGCGTCCTGACTACTGACCACTGATTACTGATTACTAAAATTGATAGCGGAAAAATGCAAAAAGGGTCAGAAGCCAAATGCGTCTCGACTACTGACTACCGATTACAAAATCAATAGCGGGAGTATCACTAATAGGGGCAATGGGTAAACGCGCCCTGATTACTTAACCTCTATCGCTTGCACGCTTCACCGCCATCTCCAGCTGGCACTGATTGGGGGCGCCTTCTTCGCTAAGGAGCTGGGTGAAGAAGATGGGAGAAGTGATGGTGAGGCCCAGGAGGGAGGCGGTGCGCTTCAGGTGGTTGGCAATGGAGGGAGAGAGGGGCGAAAGATTGTGGGGGAAGATATAGGTGAGGTAGAGGGATGCGGGATAGGTGATGGGATTTTCCATCTCCTCCTCGCTTTCCGATAGGAGCACCATGTGGAAATCTGTGGGGCCCGTGAGGCTCGCCAGGTCTTCAGCAGCCGGCATCAGGGCGAGCTGGAGATTTCTCTCAAAGAGATGGCTCCCGTAGGCGGCGATGAGGGGCGCGCTCATAAGGCAGGCGTCCCGCAAACTGGTGCCGGCGGGGAAGAGGGGACTCTTCTGGCCGTAGAGAGGGCCACGAGGGATTACCATGACTTGCTCCATCGGTAAGGCGCGGGACCTGGCGAGACGATCCATTTTCCCGCGGAGGCACTCGATACGCCGCTCCAGAGAAGTAATGGTTTCCTCGTACTCCATGATTTTATCCGAGAGAAGTTCCAGCAAGAGGCGGCGGTGGGGCGCATTGTGAAATTCGGCCAAAGCGGCGCCGGGGAGCTCCAGATTTCGTAGGGACAGAAGCTCAGCGAAGGGGAGAATCTGCCGCGTGTCATAGTAGCGATAGCCCTTCTCGCTCTTGTGGGCCGGCGAAAAGATGCCTTGATTGTCATAATAAATTAAAGTCTGCTTATCGATGTGAAACAGCTTCGCAAATTCTGCGGGAGTGTAGTGGTTGGGATTCGATTTCATCGGACTTTCCTTAGGTGTATAGTGGCCATAGACTTTTTAATTTCTGGTAGTATATTAGCACAGTTGGAAAAATTATTCAAAAATAAAGTATAGAAAAATAAAGGTAAAATGAGCGCAAATGAAATAAAAATGCTATTGACATTATAGGAACTATAAAGAATACACTCTACTTGGTCTAAGAACGGTGGTGAAACGATGAAGCAGCTGAAAAAGATCGATATGGATGCCTTGTGGCAGCGAGAGCAGGGCTGGAACAGCCAAAAGAAATCGGGGCGAAAGTACGATGATGCGGAAGAGCTCCGGTTCTGGGAAAAGCTGGCGCCCCACTATTCGGAGAAATTCAATCTCTACCGGGATGTACCCCGTCTGGGTGACTGGATTCACGAAAAAGTGGGAGATGGCCAGCGCCTCATTGACGTGGGCTGCGGGAGCGGCAATTTCACCATCCCTATTTCTTCCTACAGCAAGGAAATCCTGGCCATCGACTTTTCGCCGGCCATGCTGTCAGTGTTGCAGGGAGAACTGGAAAAGCGGCAAATCACCAATGTGAAGACCCGCTGCTCCAAGTGGGAGGATTTCCACGAATCCTACGAAGCAGACTACGTGCTGGCGGTGAATTCCATGTACCGCATGTGCTACATGGGCTCCGCGCTGAAAAAGATCGTCGCCTATGGACGAAAGGGCTTCTTCATCATCCGCACCCTTTTGAAACCGATGCTCTACCATCTCTATGATGACCTGGAGCTGAACTACCGGCGCAACAACGACTATATGCTCATGCCCATGATGCTGTGGGATATGGGCATCCACGCGGAAGTGTCCTTCTGGCACTACGACCGCCTGGTGCGCTATGAAGACATGAAGGCGGTACAAAAAGAAATGACCGCCGACCTGGGCGAGCTTTCGTACATGAGCTACGAAGGGGACTTGAAGAAGAAGTTCCTCGAACAGGCTGCGCGAGAGGGCGATGGATTTCAGTGGAAATCCGAGCGGATTGTGGAAGTGATTAGCTACACGAAAAGGTAGTGTGCTAAAGGCTATCGGTTTAGTAGTCAGTGGTTAGTAATCGGTAGTCGGTTACCTGATAAGCAGGGGAAACGTTCGCGCGTCATTTTGCACCTGGAACCCCGAACCTTGAACCCATTACGTTCTCTTCTTCCCGCCGTGGAAACACGGACACACGGGCGGGAAGTGAGATAGATTTTTATTTTTCCGGTTGTTTATATTTTATGAGGAGAGATTTGGTATGAAGAAAGGGAATTATGTAGCACTGGCTGCGGCCATATTATTGACAATTTCTGGGGGGGTAACGCTTAGAGCAGCGGATACAACGGTGACGCAGCTGGCAGAAGTGGTAGTTATTGGCGATAGAGATAAAGAAAGAGAAGTGCTTCCGGGGGATTTCGTTTACACAAAATCGCAGACAGGCTTTTTATCCGGCAAGAACACCATGGATGTTCCTTTTACACAGACTAACTTTACAGAAAAATCCATGGAAATGTTTGCGGGCCCCGATAGACCGATGGATGCTCTTTTGGCTAATTCGCCATCGGTAAGACAGACCGGTTCTATCATTCACGGCGATTTCTTCTTCCGTGGTCTTCGTACCAATGGCACAAATTTCTATGTAAACAATGTTCCTGGCGTTTTCACACAGTTTAATACTCCGCTTTATCCGGTAGAATCTTTGGAAATGATTTCCGGGCCAAACGTAGGTATTTATGGCACCGGCGTACAGTACGAAACCACCAATCCCGGCGGCATTATCAGCGTCAAAACCAAAGTGGCTCCTGATGAAGGCGTTTTTGACTATACCCAGACGATTTCCGGTCGTGGACTTTGGGGTGAATATATAGATTATGGCGAACGCTTTGGCGATAAGAAAGAATGGGGCGTTCGCATTACCACAGAAAATATCAATGGCAAGACTTCTGTGAAGGGAACACAGATCGATGGCCAGGGGATTTTCGCAAACATTGATCACAAATCTGAACACACCAGTGACAATTTGTTCTTTGGTTATCGCAATTTCCATATTCAGGGCGGCGCTCGTTGGTTTATCCTGGATTCTGCTGCTACGCACTTGCCTCCGGTTCCGAAGGGCGATACAGACTTTGGCTATGATGGCATGATTAAGGCTACCCATGGCTGGCTTGCAGTTTACAACCATGAACAGAAATTCAATGAACACTGGGACGGCTTTGTTAATTTAGGTATGCAGAGAAATGACCTGGATCAGAATGTCATGCCAAACGGTGGCAGCGGCTATGGTATTGATGAAAACGGAAATATCAAGGTAACTGCAAAACCGGGCGGTACACCGCAGGAATACTATTACTGGCAGGTGGGAACCACCGCTCATTACAATACCGGTGATGTGAAGCATGATATTACTCTCTCCTACAATCAGGCTTGGCGTAACCGGAAAACTGCATGGAATAATGGCAGTGTAACAACCATCGGTACCGGCGATGTATTTACCGGTATTCATCAGACTGCCGCAGCTCCGACTAAGTTCGATACACGTTGGAGTAATAAGACTCGTGTAAAGAGTTATTCTTTGGTAGACTACATGACTTATGACAAATGGAATTTCATTGTAGGTGTTCATAAGCATGAAGCAGTATCTAGAGCTTATAGCTATGACAAGGCGGGGTCTCTCAGTGGTGTGGCCAGCACGAAGACAGATGCAACCAGCCCGACTTATGGTTTGATTTATCATCCGAATCAGAATCTGTCTATCTATGCCAGCCATTCTGAAAACTTCGATGCAGGTAGTTCGGTAAATACAGCCTATGCAAACTATGGCGATGTTCTTCCTCCGCTGAAAACAAAACAGAATGAAATTGGTGTGAAATACGAGAAGAATGATCTGCTGTGGACATTGGCTTACTATGACATTAAGCAGGATAACCTGATTGGCGTTGCAAAGAGCGGCTACGACAAACTGTTTCAGCAGAGGGATGGGGAAGCCCGTCATAAAGGTGTAGAGCTGACTTTCAATGGAAAAATGACCGAAAAGTGGAATGTCTTCGGTGGCGTATCTTACTTGAACGCTAAACAGCGGAAAACAGAGAATGGCACATTGAACGGGAAACGCGTCAATGGTACTTCTGAATGGACTGGCGTGCTTGGCTTGGAATATAACCCCAATGAACAGTGGAGCATCTTAGGACGTGCTATTTACACCGGCAAATCTCCGATTAAGAATGAAGCAATCTGGGTAGGAGGATACACACTGTTTGATTTGGGCGCTACTTACAAGACCCATTTCGGAAAAACACCGGCAGAATTGACTTTGATGTGCAACAATGTCTTTGACAAAGATTATTGGATGGCATCTCGTGGGGCAAACTGGATTTACGCTTCGCTTCCACGTACCTTCACTTTTACTGCAAAACTTCATTTCTAATTTTCCTAAGGAAACCGGTCGTTTATGGCGGCCGGCTTTCTTTTTATCGAAGGAAAGCGTAGACTTTTAAATAAACAAATGGCCGTTTTCCGGTACAGACAGGAAACTGGCATCTTGAACTCTATTTCTCGCACAAGCGTTTTTTGAAATAATTGCCGGAGGTGGTCTTCTTTGCGGTTTCTTTGGAACATATTGGCAATTCTCCTCCTCTCTTGTCTTCTCCTCTCCGGTTGCGGAAAGGAGCCGCAGGGGGAGAGGGAAATCGTCCTGGCGGCGGGGCGGGATTTGGCGCCGGGGGAGAAGGATCCTTACTACTCTACGGTGATTCTGAAGACCTGGGAGTCACTGGTGGGGATTTCTGATGCCGGCGAGGCGATGCCCATGCTGGCCACGTCCTGGGAGGCGAATCCGGAGAAGACGGAGTGGATTTTTCACTTGCGGGAAGGCGTTTCGTTCCAGGATGGTGAGCCCTTCGATGCGGAAGCGGTACTTGCCAATTTCTACCGGGTGACCCATATGGGATACAAGCCGTCCTCTTTCTATGGCTACCTGGTGTCCCGCATTTATCCGGGCCTTTTGAAATACGAGGCTGACGATGCGCACACGGTGCATCTTTACTTCGAAAAACCGGTGCCCATGCTGATTTACCGCATGGCCGGCTGGGGAAGTGCCATGTTCAGCCCTAAGTGTTTCGACAAGGAAACCGGGGATTTTACGAGCATCGCCAAAGGGACGGGGCCTTTTGAAATCGTAGATCGCGTGCCTTATCAGTACACCCTTCTTCAGCGCTTCGAAGGCTATCACGGCGAAAAGGCGAAAGCGGAGAAAATCCGCATCCGCGTCATCACCTCGCCGGAGGCGCGGTACTCGGCCATGCGTTCGGGAGAGGTGCAGGGGGTCCTGGACCTGGGCGGCCTCACGCCTATCATGGCGCGAGATCTTTCCGGGACGGGGGATTTTTCTGTAGACACGGCCCACTCGACGATTTCTCACTATCTATCGGTCAATGGCGGTCGCTTCCCCTTTAGTGACGAGCGGATGCGAAAGGCTCTGAATCTGGCCATCGACCGGGAAAAGATTGTGAAATATTATTTTGCCGGTTACGGCACGCCGACCCGGGGATTTCTGAATAGTACGAATCCTTTTGCCCATGCGGAAAAGCCGGTCTTTGATCCGGCAGAGGCGAAGCGTCTCGCCCGCGAGGTATTGGGCGATGAGAGGGTCCCGGTGAAATTCCTCCTGCCTCAATACGGCATGGATCGCTATCCCTACAAGGTGATTTCTGAATTCATACAGGCAGAGCTTTCGGATCTGGGCCTCGATGTGAATATCTGTATGGTCGATGGTTTAAGCTCCCGGAAAATGATGCAGGAAGGGGACTACGACCTCTCCATCGGCACCCGGGGCCTGGGAAATCTGGACCCCACCTCGCTCCTTCGGGAATTTTTCCATTCTGACGGCGCCACGAATCGTGCCAGCTCCTTCCATTACCAAAATCCCGCCATCGATGAAGACTTCGCATCTCTGGACTACACCTATGACATCGCCGCCAGGGCGAAACTTTACGACCATATCCAGCAGGAACTTTTATCCCATCCCGCTGTAGTGCCCCTCCTGGAAGATGAAAACCTGGCGGTCTCTTCGAAAAAATTGGAAGGTTACCGGGCCGCAGTCTACGGGATCACGCTGGATAAGGTGAAGTGGGCGGATGAGTAGTCTGATGTCTGATATCTGATATCTGATCATCTTTTGCCAAGGGAAACGCGTCCTGACTACTGACTACCGACCACAAAAATCGACAGCGTTTATTTCTACCATCACAGGAGTCCCTATGAAGCGCTTATTTCTTTACGCCGCCACGCGGCTGTTGCTTGTATTTCCTTTCCTCATCGGCCTCACGGTGCTGGCCTTTGCCTTGGGTGTATTGGCGCCGGGAGATCCGGCTTTGGCGGTATTGACTATGGATGGGGCCGCGGAACCGACGGCAGAGGAGCTCTCGGCCATGCGGAGCCAGCTGGGGCTGGACAGGCCTTATGGGATGCAGTATCTTTCCTGGCTGGCCCAGGCGCTTTCCGGGGATTTGGGGATTTCCTATCTCACCCACAAGCCGGTGCTTTCAGAGCTTTTGCAGCATCTGCCGGTGACATTTCACCTGGCGCTGTGGGCCATGGGCTGGGTGCTGCTCCTGGGCATCCCCGGCGGGCTGTGGGCGGCGCGGCGGCAGAATTCTCATCCGGAGATGGGCCTCCGGCTGCTATCGCTGTTCTTTATTTCCGTGCCTTCTTTCTGGCTGGCTATCCTTTTGATGCTCCTTCTCTCGGAAGAGTGGCAGGTCCTTCCGTCTTCGGGCTACGGCGCCTGGCAGCAGATGGTGATGCCCTCCTTTGTTCTGGCGGCCGGGACGGCAGCGGCGACGCTGCGGTTGGAACAGACGGCGGTGCTGGAGGTGATGGAGAAGCCTTTCATTCTGACAGAACGGGCGAAGGGGCTTCCTATGTCCTACATCGAGCGCCGCCACGTGCTGCCGAATGCGCTGATGCCGGTGATCACCATGGTGGGTACCTATTTCGGCTCCATCCTCGGCGGTTCGGTGATTGTGGAGAATTTATTTTCCTTCCCCGGCCTGGGGAGTTATGTGCTGGCGGCCATCTGGGGGCGGGACTATCCGGTGATCCAGGGCTATGTGCTGGTGAGTGGGACGATTTTCATTTTCTTTAATTATCTGGTGGATCTTTCATACTATGTGCTGAGCCCGAAGGGGAAGTGACCTATGAGAAGACATATACATCCGATCTATGTGGCCGCCTTTTTCGTGATGGTGGGGATCATTGGCGCGGCGCTTCTGGCGCCCTGGATTTCTTCCTATGATCCTATCGCCGTGTCGGTGGAGGAAATCCTGGAGGAACCCTCCGGCAATCACTGGCTGGGCACTGACGCGCTGGGACGGGATATCCTCTCCCGCACGCTCTACGGTGCGCGGACATCGGTGGCTTTTGCCTTCGTGGCGGCGTGCTGCACCATGGTGGTGGGGCTCTCACTGGGGATTCTGTCGGGCTATTTCGGCGGCTGGGTGGATAAGACGATTCAGGTATTGGTCTGCGTTTTTCAGGGGCTCCCGGGCATGAGCCTCATGATTGCCATCGCGGCGATTCTGCCGGAGAATCATTTCCGCATCATCATCGCTTTGACGCTCACATCATGGACGGGATTTTCCCGCATCGTCCGAAGTGAAGTGATTCGCATCCGCGGAGAGACCTACATGGAAAGCATCCGCGCTTTGGGTGCCGGTCATGGCTATATCCTTCGGCGCTATGTGCTGCCGAACGTGCTTCCCACAGTGGTGGTGCTTTTGACTCTTCGCATCGGAACGTCGCTTCTCTCGGCGTCGGCGCTGTCGTATCTGGGACTTGGCATTTCTCCGCCGGCAGCGGACTGGGGCGTCATGATTGCCGATGCCAGGACTTATTTCCGCGCCTATCCCTGGATGATTTTGGCGCCGGGACTGGGGATTACCCTTTTCTGCATGTCCATCAATTTGCTGGGCGATGCGTTGCGAGACTATTGGAAGGAGCCATCCTATGGATATAGAAATCAATGATTTGTCCGTGTCTTTCGGCTCTTCCCAAGTGTTGCGTCACGCGAGCCTCTATCTTTCGCAAGGAAAAATCACGGCGCTGGTGGGGGAGTCGGGGAGCGGAAAATCCATCCTCGGCGCTGCGGTGATGCAGCTTTTGCCGGAGAAAGCCGACATAAGCGGGCAGATTTCCTTTGGCGGGAGAAATCTGCTTTCTCTTTCGGAAAAAGAAATGGAATCGGTGCGGGGGAAGGAAATCGGTTGGATCGCGCAGGATCCCATTTCTGCCATGGACCCGCTCTTTTCTGTGGGGCAGCAGGTGATGGAGCGGGCTCACTATGATATGCCAAGGCCCAAGCGCGAGGAAAAGGAAATTGGCATAGCGCAGCTCCTTCGATTCGGCTTGCCCCGGGCGGAGCGGGTTTATCATATGAAGCCCCACGAACTCTCTGGCGGCATGGCGCAGCGAGTTATGGCGGCCATGATGGCCATGCCCCGGCCGTCCTGGATCATTGCCGATGAACCTACCAAGGGCCTCGACGCCTTCGTGCGCCGGGAAGTGTGCGAGGTTTTCCGCAAACTTCGAGATGAGGGGATTGGCTTTCTCCTCATTACCCACGACCTTCGGCTGGCGGAGCGGCTCTCTGACGAGACTGCCATCATTTATGCCGGGGAAATTCTGGAAAAGGGACCGACCCGGGAAATCTTCGCCCATCCCCGCCATCCTTATACGGTAAGCTTTTTCGATGCGTCTCCGAGGCGTGCTCTTCGTCCCATCCCCGGCACGCCGCCGGATTTGTCGCAGATTCCTCAAGGCTGCATTTTCAAAGAGCGCTGTCCCTATGCCGATTGCGATGGAAAGGTAGAGGCGCGGGAAATTTCCGGCCACTGGATGAAGTGTCAACACAGAGAGGGAAGGTGAGGTTATGGATGTATTGGAAGTGAAAAATATCTCCGTCAGCTTTTCTCACGGCCTTATTTTTAAAGAAAAGCGGGAAGTGCTTCACCATATTTCCTTTGCCGTGCAAGAAGGGGAGCTCCTGGGGCTGGCGGGTACCAGCGGCGCCGGAAAATCTACCCTCTCCCGCGTCCTTATGGGGCTTCGGCAACCCGATGAAGGGGATGTGCTGCTAGACGGGATCTCTCTTCTCGGCGCAAAAGGGAGAGGTGCGCGGCATCAGGTGCAGATGCTTTTTCAAAATCCCGCAGCGGCGTTGCATCCCCGCATGACCATCGGTGAATCCATGAAAGAACCCTTCCGTCTCCATGGTGGTTATAGCAGGGAGAAAATTGAGGAAATATGGGAGGACCTGCAGTTGCGGAAAGAGCTTTGGACCCGCTACCCCTCCCAACTTTCCGGCGGCGAACTGCAGCGGGTGTGCCTCGGTCGGCTTCTCCTTTTAAAGCCGCGGCTGCTACTCCTGGACGAGCCCACGTCCATGCTGGACGTCTCCGTGCAGGCACAAGTGATTTCCATCCTGCAGAGGCTTCGGGAAAAACACCCCATGGCTTGTCTCTTCATTTCTCATGACCTGGACCTCCTGCGCGCTGTGTCCGACCGCATCGGCATCCTGGAAAGTGGCCGTCTCATAGAAATCGCAGAGACCGAAGAACTCTATCGCCATCCGAAGGAGAAATATACAAAGGAACTGCTGCGGGCGTTTGAGGAATTTTAGGTTTTGCCGCTATTGGTTTAGTGATCAGTGATCAGTAGTCGGTGGGCAGTGGTCGGTAATGGGGCAAGAGCCAAATGCGCCCTGATTACCGATCACTGACTACTGATTACTAAATCGATAGCGGTACGCCCTCTCTTTCCTGGAAATATAACTATTTCTTGCATAAAAAATCACTTTCCCTTGTGATTCTCTATATAAAATCACCTAAATCGCTTGACCAAAACAGCATTGGGCGATATAGTTAAATACAGTGGATAATTATGAATTCGAATAGGTGATAAAATGTTTAATTTACCCGAAAAATATGTTGTCATTGATGGCTTCAAAATCCCCGCAGACAAGGGGGAAGAGTACAAGCGTCTCCGCGACAGCATGTCCAAAGCAGCTGATAAATTTTTCCATACCTTTTGTGAAGAAGTGAAGAAGGAAAAGCTTTACGACCTTCTGGGTGAAGGAATTGTGGGCTATTCTTCTACCGGGGAAATGCTTGCCCGTATTTCCTTAGACCCCTTTGAACTGTCTGCCATGAATGTGGCAAAGCAGAGAAAAGCACTGGAGAAATACATGCTCGCGACCAATGGCTATGATGAAGAGGATTACCAGCAGCTTCTGAAGGAATTTAACGAACGGAAAGCTGAGCGAAAAGCGAAGAAAGAGAATAAAGAAAAATAACAATAGGAAGGAACATACTGCTATGATTCATTTGATCCTGGACAGCACATCCGGCGTCAGCGAGGATTTTTTAAGGGAGCATCCCAATGTGCACATGATCCCGCTCACCATTGAAATTGGAGATGAGTATGTGCCCGAAAACAAGGCCACCATCAAGGCGGTCATTGATCGTTCGGAAGCCACGAAGAAATCCGTTCCCACCAGCCAGCCCAGCACCGGCGATTTTTTGAAAATGTTTGCAGATATCCCGGCAGAAGACCCGATTATCATGTTGTGCATCTGTGCGACCATCAGCGGCACTTATAATGGGGCTCTTTTGGCTGCCCGCCAGTCCGGCCGCAAGAATATCACCGTGGTGAATACCAAAACCACCGCCATCGGCATGATTCACCTGGCGCTGGACGGCTTGGAAATGATTGAAAACGGCGCGTCTTATGAAGAAGTATCCAAGGAACTTTTAGAAGCTGCCGAACGCACCGGACTTACTGTCACACTGGATACCCTTGACTATCTGCAGCGTGGCGGCCGCATTGGCCGTGCCGCAGGGCTTATCGGCAGCATTCTCAAGATCAAACCGGTCATTTATCTCAATGAAAACAATGAAGTCGATGCATTGGCGAAAGTGCGCACCGCAAAGAAAGCCAATCAGACGATGCTGAAATATTTAGAGGAACGGGCGCCTTTCAAGCGAATTGGCGTCGTTCATATCGAAAATGAAGAGGGCGGAAAAGCTCTCCATGCTTTGGTTCAAGAACAGTATCCGGATATTGAGGTCACTCTCACCCTGGCTACTCCTGTTTTGTCAGCTTATCTGGGACCGGGGCTTACAGGAGTCATTTTTGAATGTGCCAAATAGTGGGGGGAGAGAACAATGTATACGGTCATTGATGGGAATTATTTCAAGAATATGCTGATCGGAGCGTACCAGCTATTTGAGAAGAAATATGAAATTATCAACCAGCTGAATGTATTTCCTGTGCCTGACGGAGATACAGGAAATAATATGCTGAACACGTTGAAATCTATGTACAGCATGATAGCCGATGTAAGCCCCGAAGAACCGGTGGGCATCATCGCAGAGAAAGCCTCTGCCGGTGCCATCATGGGTGCTCGCGGAAATTCCGGCGTCATTCTGTCGCAGATTATTCACGGCATCAGCCGCGGCCTTCACGGCAAGAAGACCGCTTCCTGCGGCCAGATGAGCAAAGCTTTCCAGTACGGCATCCTCTATGCGTACCGCGCTGTTACCAAACCGGTGGAAGGCACCATTCTTTCTGTCGCTAGAGGCATTGCCAAAGGCACCCACGATGTGTACAAGAGTGAAACCGATTTCAGCAAAATTCTGGAAGCATCCATTGATTCCGGCAACGAAGCGCTGGCGAAAACGCCGGAGCAGCTGCAGATTCTGAAAGATGCAAATGTAGTCGATGCCGGCGGTCAGGGGCTGATTTTCTTCCTCATGGGTTGCCTGAACGGCCTCACCGGGAAAGTGGAAGATATCGAAGTCGATGTGAAACCGGTGATTAGCCGCCTGGAAGCCAAAGGCGAATCCTTCTCCATCGAATATCCCTACTGCACCGAATTCATCATCAGCCCATGCAAAGTGGAAGCCAGAGAAGTGAGAAAGAAACTTTCCTCCTGGGGCGAATCCATGATCGTAGCAGCCGGCGATAACCTGGTAAAAGTACATATTCACGCCCAGCGCCCGGGCCACGTGCTCGATATGGCGGCAGACTGGGGCACACTCCACGATATCAAATGCGATAACATGGTGGACCAGTTCCATAAAAATAAAGAAAAACAGCAGAAAATGGCGAAGAAACCGCTGGGGATTCTCACCGTCGTATCCGGCGAAGGCTGGACAGAGCTCTTCGAAAAGATGGGCTGCGATGTGGTTTCCGGTGGCCAGTCCATGAACCCTTCCGTGCAGGAATTATCTGCCGGCATGGAAAATGGACAGTATGAGAAATACATTATTCTGCCGAACAACAAAAACATTATCCTCGCCGCTCAGCAGCTGAAAAAGATGCTCGGCGAAAAGGTTCATATCGTGCCGTCTACGAACCCCATGGAAGGACTCACGGCTGCTATGGCATTCTCCGCAGAAGCAACCATCGAAGAGAATGTGGAAGCCATGACTGCACAGATGGGCGAAATCAAGACCGGCATGATCACTACCGCTGTACGCGACAGCATTGTCGGCGAATCGGTGATTCATAAAGATGATTTCATGGGTCTGGTGAAAGGCCATGAAGTGATTTCCCTTTCTGATTTCCACGAATGCTTTACCGGCGTCCTCGGACTCCTGGTGGACGAAGATACAGAAATCGTAACCATTTACTACGGCGCTGATCTTTCCGAAGAAGACTGCCGCGCTGAATTGGACAAAGCAGAAGAACTCTATCCGGATGTGACCTTCGAAATGTACGAAGGCAGCCAGCCGCTGTATCCGATGTTCATCGCTGCGGAATAATGGGCAATAAAAAAGAGCCAAATGCGTAAATTCGCATTTGGCTCTTTTTTATTGCGCTTACTAACAATCGGCTTCAAGCGGCGGCATGAAAACTCTTAACCTAACAGCATTGCATATAGCGGTGGCACGGGCATGTGGGACTGGTGGAAAATGCGTCCTGACTACCGACTACTAAACTACCAGCGGTAAGTATGCTATATCTTTCATTTCGCATATTTCATTATCTTTATACGCAAAAACATTGACCTTATTCATAGAATGATTTAAAATGATTTCAGAAAGTAATCCGAAAGAATGGGACTATTTTCTTGCGTTTATGCAACTTACAGAATATGCAAAATAGTATTTTTATAAATACAAGGAGGGCTTACCATGAAACGGTATAGAATCATGAAAATCAAAGAAATCATCCAGAATCAGGTGATCGAGACGCAGGAGGAATTGGCACAGGCGCTGAAGCAGGAGGGGATCGTGGTGACACAGGCTACGGTTTCCCGTGATATCAAAGATCTGATGCTTTTGAAGATTCCTTATAAGGATGGACACTATCGCTATGCACTGGCCAATGAGAAGCCTTCGATGCTTTCCAAGAATCATACGGCCATGCTTTTCCAGCAGTCTGTGATCAAGATCGACAGCGCCATGAATATGGTGGTGCTGCACACCTTGCCGGGGTCGGCGTCGGCGGTGGCTTTTGCCATCGACCATGCCCGCAGTGACGAGGTAATCGGCACTTTGGCCGGCGATGATACGGTGCTTATGATTCTTCGTTCGCCGGAGGATGTGCCTGGGGTTTTGAAGAAAATCCAGGCTATGGTTAAGGACTGAAATGAGGGCAGGCTATGCTGCAAAGTCTTCACATCGTTAATTTCGCCATCATCGAGGACACGGTGATTGATTTCACCGGTGGCGTCACCATTTTCACCGGGGAGACCGGGGCGGGGAAATCGATTCTCATCGACGCTTTGGCTGTCTTGACCGGGCGGAGGGCGAAGACGGATCTGATTCGTACCGGCGCTGATGCCTTCAAAGTAGAAGGCGTTTTCTACGGCGATGATGGCATCGCTGATGAACTCAAGGGCATGGGCATCGAGTGTGAAGGGCATCAGGTGATCCTTTCCCGGAAACTCACCCGCTCAGGCCGGGGGATTTGCACCATCAATGGAGATTTCTGCACAGTGAAGCAGCTGCAGCAGGTGGGGAAGACGCTTCTTCGTCTCCATGAGCAGAATGACAATATGGAGCTGCTGTCCATTCCTTTCTGCGAGCGCATGGTGGACTCGGGGATGCCGGAGGTGGTGGAAGCCTACCGGTCGTACCGCGAGTCTTATAAAGAGTGGAAGCGGCTGAAAGATGCGCTGGAGGATTACGAGAACCGGAAGCAGGAGCGGGAACGGCGGCTGGATATCCTGGACTGGGAGCTGGGGCAGATTTCTTCGGCAGGTCTCCAGGTGGGCGAGGATGAGGAAATCGAGAAAAAGCTCTCGGTGCTGCAGAATCATGAGCGCATTTTCCGCGCCGTTCATGGGGCGCTGGATTCACTGACTGCCGATGGCGGACCGCAAGACGCCGTGGGCGAGGCAGCGCGGGAGATTTCCTCCGTGTCCCGCTATGACAATACGCTGGATGCTTTCGTGGAATCCTTGAACACCGCCGCCTATGCGTTGGAGGATGCCATCAGCGGGCTGGAGTCCTATATTTCAGATACCGATTTCTCGGAAGAGGAATTGACGGAGCTGCAGGACCGGGACGAAGTGCTCCGGGAAATGAAGAGGAAATATGGCCCTGAGCTGTCGGACGTGCTTGCCTACGCGGCGAAGGCGAAGGAAGAGTATGAGACCCTGAAAGAAGTCATCTATGACAATGAGACGCTGCAGCAGAATTATGCGAAGTTGTCGAAAACATTGATGGCGAAGGCGGAAGCGCTGAACCAGGAGCGGCGGATTTCTTCGAAGCAAATCCTGGTAAAAGTGGTGGACACGCTGAAAGATATGGGCATGGAAAATGCGCGGATGGAGCTGCACCTCCTGCCGGCAGACATGCCTATGCCCACGGGGGCGGCGGAAATGGAATTTTATTTCTCTGCGAATCCCGGCGAACCGCTCCGCAGCATGAAGGACACTGCATCAGGCGGCGAAATTTCCCGTATCGCGCTGGCTATAGAAATGGTGATTTCCCACCTTTTGAAGCAGCAGACTTTGATTTTCGACGAAATCGACGTGGGCATCAGCGGCAAGGTAGGACTGCAGGTGGCGAAGAAAATCGCGCTCCTGTCTCACACCATTCAGGTGCTCTGCATCACCCACTTGCCACAGACCGCTTGCGCGGCGGATCGGCATTACAAGATTGTGAAAGATATTTCCGATGGTCGCACCGCCACGAAGGCCGTGCTCCTGGGAGAGAAGGAACACCTGGAAAACATCGCCCAAATGATTTCCGGCACCGAGGATTCCAAGAGTGCCTGGGAGTCGGCGGTAGAAATGAAGGAAGCGGTGAAGGGCGGCTAGTGGTGTATTTGCTAGTGCATACATGCCGATGCAGCTCCTGGCTGCTGGCTGCTAGCTGCTGGTCGGCTAGAGCGACATCTCATCGATGCACAGAGAGCGTCCCGCAATGAGCAAAAGCAAGAAATTGTTTGCTAATTGTTCATCGCGGGACGCTCTTTTTATGCCATCGATATGTTCGTCTAGCCGGCTAGAAGCCAGCAGCTAGGAGCTAGAAGCTTCATCTCCATGTATGCACCTGCGGAAATACTTAAAATGCATGATTTTTATTTCCAGTCTGTGTTATAATTGACAAGGATTCTCTGTTATCCCTAATTTCATTTAAGGAAGTGTATCTATGAAAATTACGACTGAAGAAGCTCAGAAGATTGCGCTCCTTTCCCGCCTGGAGTTTGAGGCCGGCGATCTGGAAAAGATGCGCGATTCCATGAATAGTATTTTGACTTACATGGAAGAACTGAACCAATACGATACGACTGATGTCGCGCCGACGGTACATGCGGTAGAGCAGTACAATGTCATGCGCGAAGATGCACCACACCAGTCTTTTACCAACGAAGAAGCACTGCTGAATGCGCCGGAAAAAGAAGACGGCTATTTCAAAGTGCCGAAGATTATGTAAGGAGGCGGCAGAGTGAAATACACGATTCATGATCTCCATGAACAGCTGGTGAAGAAGGAAATCTCCGCTGTCGAACTGACGAAGAAAATCATCGCTCATCGCGATAGTGTGGAAGGGGACATTCATGCGTACCTCTCCACTTCTGATGAAACGGCTCTCGCTGTAGCCGCAAAGGTAGATGCAAAGATTGCTGCGGGGGAAGAAATCTCTGACCTCGCCGGCATTCCGGGCGCTATCAAAGACAATATGTGCATCAAAGGCGAGACTTGCACCGCCGCTTCGAAGATGCTGGAACACTGGGTATCCCCCTATGATGCTACTGTCATCGAAAAATTGAAGGCAGAAGATTATATTTCCCTGGGCAAGACCAACATGGACGAATTTGCCATGGGTTCCTCCACGGAGCGTTCCGCTTTCGGCCCGTCTAGAAATCCTTGGGACACCGACTATGTACCTGGCGGCTCTTCCGGCGGCTCTGCAGCAGCAGTCGCAGCTACCGAAGCCATCTGGTCTCTGGGTTCCGACACCGGCGGATCCATCCGTCAGCCGGCGTCTTTCAATGGCATCGTAGGTCTGAAACCGACTTATGGCCTCGTTTCCCGTTACGGCCTTCTGGCATTCTCCTCCTCGCTGGACCAGATCGGACCGTTGGTAAAGGATGTCACCGACGCGGCTATCGTTCTCAATGCGATCGCTGGCCATGACCCGAAAGATTCCACTTCCATTCCGCAGGAAAAGAAGGACTACAAGAAGGCTCTCGTCCGCGACGTGAAGGGCATGAAGGTAGGCGTACCGAAGGAATTCTTCGGCAAAGGCATCAAAGAAGAAACCAAAGCAGCTATCGAAGCCGCTTTGAAATTCTATGAATCCGAAGGCGCTGAAATCGTAGACGTTTCCATTCCGCATATCAATAGCGGCGTCTCTGTGTACTACATCATCGCGCCGGCAGAAGCCAGCTCGAACCTGGCCCGCTATGACGGCGTAAGCTACGGTTTCCGCGCACCGGGCAAAGATATCATTGATATGTATATCAAAACCAGAAGCCAGGGGTTCGGCGAAGAAGTCAAGCGCCGCATCATGCTGGGGAACTATGTACTCTCCGCCGGCTACTATGATGCGTACTATCTGAAAGCGCTGAAAGTTCGTACACTGCTGTGCCAGGAATTTGCAGAAGCTTTCAAGCACTGCGATGTGATCTGTGCGCCGTCCGCATCCGGCACATCCTTCAAATTCGGTGCCTTCTCGGATCCGCTGGCACTCTACATGGAAGATATCTGCACGGTACCGGTGAACCTCATCGGCGCGCCGTCGATTTCTATCCCCGTAGGCTTCAAAGATGGTATGCCACTGGGCATGCAGCTCATCGGCAAGACCCTGGGCGAAGAAACCATCCTTCGCGCTGCCTACACCTTCGAACAGGCGCATCCTGAATTTACCAAAACAGCACCCAAAGGAGAGATTAAGGAATGAAATATGAAGTCGTAATCGGCCTGGAAGTCCATACGGAACTTCAGACAAAAACCAAAATCTTCTGCAACTGCAAGACCTCCTTCGGTGCAGATCCCAATACCAATGTATGCCCGGTATGCCTCGGCCTTCCGGGAGTTCTTCCGGTATTGAATAAAAAAGTGCTGGAATATGCGGTAAGAGCGGGCCTGGCTCTCAACTGCGAAATTTCCCGTTTCAGCAAATTTGACCGCAAAAACTATTACTATCCGGACCTGCCGAAAAACTTCCAGACATCCCAGTTTGACCTGCCTATCTGCGAACACGGCTACCTGGATGTAGAAGTGGACGGCAAAGTGAAGCGCCTCCGCATCACCCGCGCCCACATGGAAGAAGACGCCGGGAAACTGGTACACCACGGCACCTCTATCACCGACTCCGACTACTCCCTGGTAGACTACAACCGCACCGGCACGCCACTTCTGGAAATCGTTTCCGAACCGGATATGCGTTCCGCAAAAGAAGCAGTAGCGTACATGGAAAAAATGCGCGCTATCCTGCAGTATGTCGGTATTTCTGACTGCCGCATGGAAGAAGGTAGCCTCCGCTGCGATGCCAACGTTTCTGTTCGTCCCGTAGGCCAGAAGGAACTGGGCACCAAGACGGAAATCAAGAATATCAACTCCTTCAAAGGCGTAGAAAAAGCCATCGAATATGAGGCTATGCGCCAGGCTGAACTTCTCGAAGAAGGCGGCAAGGTAGTCCAGGAAACCAGAACCTGGGACGAAAAAGAAGGCATCACCAAGTCCATGCGTACCAAGGAAGAAGCGAACGACTATCGCTATTTCCCGGAACCGGACCTGGTACCTTTCACTGTTTCCGAAGAATATATCGAAAATATCCGTAAATCCCTGCCGGAACTCCCGGATGCCAGAAAAGCCAGATACATGGAAGAATTCGGCATCTCCGACTCCGATGCAGTCTTCATGACCAATGATAAGAATACCGCCGACTATTTCGAAGCAGTGGTCGCTGCCGGCGCTGACCCGAAAGCTACCGTCAACTGGATCATGGGCGAATTTGCGAGCCAGCTTTCCACTGATGGCATCGAAATCGCCAAGGCTCCGGTTTCCGCAGAAGACCTGGCAGGCCTGCTCCTTTTGATTTCCAAAGGCACCATTTCCGGTAAAATCGCGAAGAAAGTTTTCGCTACCATGTGGAAAGAAGGCGGCAAAGCGGAAGACATCGTGAAGGCACAGGGCCTCGTACAGATTTCCGATACCGGCGCACTGCAGGCATTGGTAGATAAAGTAGTCTCTGAAAATCCGAAAGCTGTCGAAGACTTCAAGGCGGGCAAGAAGAAAGCCGTCGGCGCTCTGGTAGGCCAGATCATGAAAGCCACCAAGGGCCAGGCAAACCCGAAAGTCATCAACGAACTTTTGAGTAAAACCCTTGCATCCTTATGAGTGAAGAAAACAAAAGCCAATACACCGAGGTTCACGAAGAGCCTCGGGTCATGTCCGACGAGGACGTGAAGGACTACCATGGCCTCACCCTGAATGAAAGGGGAGAGGAGGACCGCTCTTCTTATGAGGAACAGTCTTCGGGAGTCCATGTGAAGTTTGTGAATCTAAACGAAATCCCCTGGTGGAAGAAAGCCCTGTGGATCGCCGCCGGCGTCCTCTTCCTGGGCCTCGCGGCGGTGGCCGCCTGGTTCTTCTTCCTGTGGGG
>CAVHZP010000002.1:0-33081 GCA_963640485.1 bacterium
GATTCCCCTTACATACTTCGGTATGCGCGGGAAATTCCTCCTCGTCTTGCACCATTGGGCTGGTCAGAAATTCAGATGGCGATTTAATCAGTGTTTCCTTAGAGGCGGCTGGGACCGATAACGAATGTGAGAGCTGGCGTTTTCGTAGTCAGTGATCGGGATATGCTTGATGATAGCGTGAAATGCGTCCCGACTACCAATTACCGGCTACGAACCCGCTAGCGGCAAATGCTCCTTATTCCTCATCCCTTGTCCCTAACAGATTCCATCATCGAGGTGTGACTTATGAAATATACAGCAATGAAAGCAGGACTTGCAGCCATCTTTCTGGCCATGGCCGTGCCGGCTATGGCGGCAGATATTCCGCAGCTGTCCGTCATGGACGGCAAGATTACATCGGTCTCCCCGGTGGGGACGGCGGTGCGGGAAGGCGACTCCCTGGCCACAGTGGATACTTTGGTCGGCGCCATCCCGGCGGTGCGTGCTCCGGCGGATGGTGTGGTGAAAGAAGTTCGCGTCACCGTGGGCCAGCAAGTGAAGAAGCAGGATGTCATTGTAATTCTTGAAACCAAAAAATAAGAGGATTGATATGTCCAATTTGAAAAAGTCTTTGAAACGTCTGGCCTTAGGGCTGTGTTTATCCATGACCATGGCGCTGCCTTCCCAAGGGGCCCAGGAATTCCTGCCGGTTTCCGAAGTGCAGGAAGGCATGCATGGCTATGCCAAGACCGTAGTGCACGGCACAGACATCGATACGTTTGACGTGGAAGTCTTAGGCGTCATGAAACAGAAGGGCGCCAATGGCGGCGACCTGGTGCTGGTGAAAGTGTCGGGTCCATTGATTGACAAGACCGAAGGCATCGCTCAGGGCATGAGTGGCAGCCCCGTGTATATTGACGGGAAACTGCTGGGCGCTGTAGCCTATGGATTTCCCCAGTCAGGCGGACGCATCGGCATGGTGACGCCGATTTCAGATATGCTGAAGCTGTGGACCGTAGACGATAAGAAAGACACCGGCTTTACACCGCACCTGGCGGAAGGGTTGATTCCTCTGGATACGCCCCTCATGGCCAGCGGTTACAGCGGCGATGGGCTCTCCTTCCTGTCGGATAAGATGAAGGATTTCCACATGTCGCCTATGGCGGCGGCTTCGGTATCCGCTGACGAGACACCGCGGCCACTGGAAGCCGGCGGCGCCGTATCGGCTACCATGGTGACCGGCGATTTGAAACTGGGCGCTGTGGGGACCGTGACCTATGTGGATGGGGAGCGTATGGTTGCTTTCGGCCATCCCTTCATGAGCCGCGGCGGTACCAATTATTTCATGCACAATTCCTACATCTTCACCGTCATTCCCAGTAAGAATATTCCCTTCAAGCTGGGTTCTGTGGGCGCAGAGATCGGGACCGTGGACCAGGACCGGGGCGCCGGCATCGGCGGTATTTCCGGCCGGCTCCCAGATTTCGTTTCCCTTCATGCGGCGGTATCCGATGAAGATACAGGCAAAGAGGACCAGCTCAATGTGCGGATGATCCAGAACGAAGCGCTCCTTCCGACCCTTTCGGCCACATCCATCTACAATGCCATCAGCCGCACCATGGACCGCAAAGGCCAGGGCACCGTGGCGCTCTCTTACACGCTGTATCCGAAGGACCTGAAGCAGAAGCCCTTCACTCGCAGCAATATGTACTGGTCCTCCAAGGACATCGCCGAGCGCAGCGTAGATGAAATTTACAATGTAGTGCGACTCTTAGAGCAGAACCGCTTCGAGAAATATGAATTGCGCAATATCATGGTGGATATGAAGGTGACCGGCGAGCGAAAGACGGCGCAGCTCCTCGATGCTTCGGCGACGCCCATCGTCGTGAGCCCCGGGGATACAGTGTACATCCGTGCGCGGCTTCAGCCTTACAGAGGCGAGATTTTCTATAAAAACCTGACTTTCACGGTGCCTAAGGATCAGTCCTATGGGGACATGATTCTGGAAATCCGGGGCGGCGGCGTGGTGCCGCTTCCGTACCTGATTCAGCAGCAGAAATTCAATCTTACCGATGAAATCCTGGCGCGCCTTCGCGTTTACAAAGATTTCAATGACCTCCATGGAAAGCTCATGAAGGAAGATCAGAACAATCAGATCGTAGTGGAAATCCTGGATCCCGATGTGAGCATGATTTCCAAAGACGGAAGTGAAACGAAGAAGGCAGAAATCCAGGAAAAGAAACCTTCGGAAAATCCGGACTATCTGAAAGAGGAAAAAGAAGCGCCTAAGGGCGAAGAAAAAGAAACGCCCAAGAGCAGCGTGGATACAGACTACGTCATCTATGGCGATGGCCAGTTTACCTTCAAAGTCATGGCACCGGCAGACCGGGACAAAGCGCTGAAGAAAATGGCGAAGTCCAATAAAGAGGCCCAGGCAGCTATGACGCCGAAGGACACAGAAAAGGACGAGGAAAAGGCAGAAGGGGAGAAGTAATCAATTTTAGTGGCCAGTAGACGGTGGTTTCTTAATGCGACTCCTATCATCAACTACCGACCACCGACTACCAATTCAAATTTTATTCCAAAGGAGGACGGTCGTGGCATTTTTAGAATCGTTAGGAAATAAGACCATAGGCGTCTTTCATCAGCTGGGGGCGGTGATCCTGCTCCTGGTGGCGGCGGTGAAGGAGCTGTCGGCTTTCCGGAGCCGGGAGACTTTCAAGCAGTGCTTAGACCTGGGAGTTATGTCATTCCCCATCGTGGCGCTGACGCTCCTCTTCACCGGCATGGTGCTGTCTGTGCAGATTGCCGGAGAGCTTACGAAGTACGGCGCTGATTTCACCGTAGGCGGCATTGTAGCCATCGGTATGGGCCGCGAACTGGGGCCGGTTTTGTGTGGCGTTGTCCTGGCCGGCCGCGTGGGCGCTGCCATCACCGCGGAAATCGGGACCATGCGGGTCACTGAGCAGATCGATGCGCTCCGTTGCCTTGCGGTCAGTCCGGTAGGCTACCTGGTGCTGCCCCGCCTCGTTGCCTGCATGGCCATGCTGCCGCTCCTCAATGTATTTGGCGTTGTCATCGGTGTCGGCGGCGGCATGATTGTAGCGTCCCTCACCCATGGCGTGTCGTCTTACGTTTTCATGCACTCCATTGATACCTTCTGCGTACCGTCGGATTTGTATATCGGCATGATCAAGTCCGTGGTCTTTGGCATGATTGTAGCTCTCGTGGGCTGCGACCGCGGCATGACTTGCACCGCCGGGGCTGAAGGCGTCGGTAAGGCCACCACCCAGTCCGTGGTGTATTCCATCATCATGCTTTTTGCAGCCAATTACCTGCTTTCTTCGATTCTGTTTTGAGGCGGCCTATGATTGATATCAGACATGTAAATCAAATCTTTGGGAAAAGGCAAATCCTGAAAGATGTGAGCCTTTCCATCGCCAAAGGGGAGACCATGGTGATCCTGGGCGCTTCGGGCTCCGGGAAATCTACGATTTTGAAACTCATCATCGGCCTTTTGAAACCTACATCGGGAGAAGTTTTTGTAGGCGAGAAAGACATGACGAAGCTTTCGGAGAAAGAGCTGAACGAAGAGCGACGCCGCATGGGCATGGTGTTCCAGTATTCGGCACTCTTTGACTCTATGAATGTGAAAGAAAATGTAGCCTTTGGCCTTCGGATGCACACAAAACTTTCGGAAGAGGCCATCGACCGCATCGTGAAAGAGAAGCTCCATCTCGTAGGATTGGACGGCACAGAGGACCTGATGCCCTCCAGTTTGTCCGGCGGCATGAAGAAGCGCGTCAGCCTCGCCAGAGCCATTGCTCTAGAGCCGGAAATCATTCTCTACGATGAACCTACGGCAGGGCTGGATCCCATTCGATCCACCGATATCAGTTTATTGATCAAAAATACCCAGAAAGTTATGCATGCTACCAGCGTGGTGGTGACTCATGATTTGAAATCAGCAGAAATGATTGCCGACCGGATGGCCTTTTTGCATGAAGGTTCGTTCCTAGCCATCGGCAAACCAGAAGAGCTCTATGCCTCCACCGATGAAAGAGTGAAACAATTTATGAATGGACTGCCGTCTACCCCGGATTTTCTAAAGGAAGGTAATGCCTGATGAAATGGACAACAGAAGCAAAAGTAGGAGCCTTTTCCCTGATAGGCATTGTTTTATTTGCAGGCATCATGGTGCATTTGAGCAGCGTCGTGCTTTTTGGTAAGAGTGGTTATCATGTGACCGCTTATTTCAAAGAGGCGGAAGGTCTGACACAAGGAAATGCCATTCACTACGCCGGCGTAGATGTGGGGATGGTAGAAAAAATTACCGTGGAAAATGGGGAAGCCGTCTTGCACCTGCGTTTCTATGATGAAACCCAGATTCCCAAAGACGCGGAATTTTCCATCCAGACCAGCAGTGTCATGGGCGGCCACTTCATCAAAGTCTCCGGCGGCCATTTGGAAAGAGGGACTTTGTCAGAAGGCATGACAGTCCAGGGACAATCATCCACCGGCATTGATCAGGCCATGGTGAAAATGGACAAGCTCATGTCCTCGGCACAGACCATGCTTGATGGCATCAATTCGGTGGTGGCGGATCCAAATGCCCAGAGAAATGTGAAGAACAGTCTCAATAACATGGATGCGATTTCCGAAAATATGGCGCTCCTCACCGCCCAGGGCATTCAGACCGCCAATGAAATCCAGGGCATTACAGCCCAGGTGAATGCCATGCTCTACCAGTTCAATGGAGATGGGAAAGCCGTAGCTGATATTCGCAAAATTATGGAGAATATGGCGGTAGCTTCGGAGAATGCAAAAGAGATTTCTGAAAATGCGAAAACCATTTCCGGAAAAATAAATGGAATAATGGGCGGAAAAAATAATTTTAATGTATCTGTTTCCGGCGAATTGTTATATAATACTAAGAAGGATGATTTCTCACCGAATCTGTTCCTCCGCGTAGGAGGAGACTCCTATGGACTTCTGGGGATAGAATCCATAGGGAATGATCCGGTCTATGATGCCATGTTCGGTAGGATGAGAGGGGACTATGGCATGCATGCCGGTATCATTCGTAATAAGTTAGGCCTTGGTGCCGATTATTCAGCAAACAGATGGAAATTTTCTGCCGATGTGTTTGATCCTAATGATATCACTGTCCGTGTCCGCGGCCAGTACGGGCTAGGAGATAACCTGTACATAGTCGGACAATCCATATTCCCCCGTAGCCATAGGGGAGGCGGAGAGTATATCGGCCTTGGCTATAACTATTAGTAAAAACTCTTAGAAGGGATGAAAAATCAATGAATAAATATACCTACCGTATTTTGACCGCTTCTATCATCATGACATTGTCTCTCGGCATGGCTGCAGAAGCCAGAACAACGAAGACCGAGACTGACCCGGCTATCACACAGAAAGCCATCGTTTCTGAAATGAATCAGAAAGTGGCTGATAAAGACGTCAATTTCAATAGCATGCTGCTTCAGAAGAATCTTTCTACGGCAGTAGCAGAAGCAGTAGCGCCGGAAGCGGCGAATATGGATATCGACCTGAAGAATGCAGTCACCACCGCTATCCAGAACAACCGCAGCATCACTATCGCTGAACTGAAACGCAAACAGGCAGAAGCAGACGTGGCTTCCGCTTCCGCCCAGAAGAATCCAAGCATCAGCTATTCCTGGCAGGGAACCCAGGTGAAGACCCAGCAGAGCCCACGGACGGCTTCTGTGGTAGACTCTAACGGCGAAGTGAGAACCTTCGTGGTAGGCGCTACCAGTGCCAACCGCAGCTATTCTCAGGGCATCAGTGTGTCCTGGCCGGTCTGGACCTTTGGTAAAGTAGAAGGTGCTATCGATGCAGCCAGATACCAGAAGAACATTGCGGATCTGGAAGTCTACAAGACCGAAGCGGATACGAAGCTTTCGGCTGTGCAGGCATACTACCAGTACCTGGAAATGATTAAGTTGGCAGAAGTACAGGAACTCTCCGTAGGCGACTATGCAAGCCACTTGACCAATGTACAGCAACAGTTTGATGCAGGCGTCGTAGCGAAACTCGACGTATTGACATCCCAGGTATCTTTGGCCAATGCGAAACAGCAGAGCATTTCTGCGCATAACAACCGCGACATCGCTGAAGCAAATCTGAATAACATCATGCGCGTTCCGATGAATACCTCTTTGAACCCGCTGGACAAAGATTTCCCGGAACCGGAATTTGACATCACCATGGACCAGGCAATCCTGATGGCGCAGAAATACCGTTGGGAACTGGTACAGGCAGACTATAGCGTCAGAGCGGCAAAAGCATCTCTGCGCTCTGCGAAAGCCGGATACCTCCCGAGTGTGAGCGTAGGCGGTGGCTACAGCTGGAAGACTCCGAATGTCAGTGGCGTAGACAAAGACGATTGGGCTATCCAGGGCGGACTCAGCTGGAGTCTGTGGGATGGCGGCGCAACCACTGCATCCATTAAGAAAGCCAATGCAGCTGTAAAACAGGCAGAAGAAACCCTTCTGCAGGCTCGCGAAAGCGTAGAACTGGAAGTCCGTCAGGACTACCTGAATATTCTGGCTGCTAAAGAAAAAATCCGTGCAGCTGAAGCATCTGTAGCACAGGCAGAAGAAGCGTACAAGATTGCTTCCGTTCGCTACAGCAGCGGCGTAGGCACGAACTTGGATGTAATCGATGCCGAATTGGCTCTGAACACCGCAAGAACGAACTACATCACCGCGCTGTACGATTACAACATCGGCCTGGCAACCCTGGAACACGCTATGGGTATCCCGGCGGTGATTCATCCGGAATTTGCGAAACAGAAGTAAGGAAATCGTTGATTTTTCATCTCCGACAATAAATCAGCGGTTCCCCTGGAATCGCTGATTTTATTATTTCTTTACTATTTCGAAGACTCTTTTCTATCATTTGGGGATAACATATGAATAGCTAAGAGCCTTTTCCTTGTATTTATTTTTATGGAGAGATATCGTGACAAGCCGAATCAAGTGGTGGATCAATGGCATCGCGGCGTTTATTTTTGTGTCGCTGTGTGTCGTGTATCTGCTCATACGTCCGATCATTGTGCACAATTTGGAGCCGGTGGTCCGGGAGGCAGCGGGAAGCCGTATCAATGGCACCCTGTCCTGGGACCGTATGGACCTGGATCCGAACTATGACCTGTCTTTCATGAACATTTCTTTGAAAGACGAAAAAGGGGAGGATGTATTTAAGTCGCCCAATTTGGCCATCGGATGGTCTATGTCCGCTCTCTATGACTATGCCTTTAACGATGGCGGTCTCGCCGATGTGGTGAAAGACATCACCGTAGAGGAGCCGGAGCTCCATCTCGCACAAAAAGCGGGGGGCGCTTGGAATGTGGAATCCATCCTGAAGCCTTCGGACTCTTCCGACAGCGGCACCTTCACCGGCCGGCTCATCGTGAAAAACGGCAAAGCCTCTATTGACGTGCCTGAATACGGCACCTATGATTTCTCCGGGGTGAATACCACACTCTCCTGGGATGAGAAGGCAACCATCACCGGTACTTTCGATGGCTCTGTGCTGGATAGCCATTTCGAAGGGGACTTGAACTACACCAATACCAGCAATATGGAAATCAATCTGAAGACCGCTCCGGTTTCGTTCAAATCCTTAGAGCCGCTTCTTGAAAAATTCCCATCTATTTCTCAAAAAATCGAAATCGATAAAGGAACAGGACAGGTGACCAGCGCCAAGATTTGGAAAAGTGATGGCGCTGTGGCTTACCATGTCCAAGGTTCTATTCATGATGCTGCTCTTCGCTATGAAAATTATATTCTGGCTGATGGAGCAGCCTTTTTTGATATTAATGATGGTCATGTGACCATCAGCGATGCATCGCTTTCTGTAAACGGTCAGCGCTTCTCCGGCAGTGGGGAATTCCAGGTGGATAGTGATCCCGTTCTTTCTGCTCGCCTTATGCTTTCGGATGTGGAAATCGAGAAACTTCTTGCCGACTATGATGTATCGGGCCGCGTGTCCGGCACTGTGGATCTCTCGGGCACACTGAGCCAGCCTTTTGTCTCCGGTGAAGTGACGGCGAAGAAGGGACATTACGAAAATCTCTCCATCGATGATGCCACACTGCGCTTTGTCTATGGGGAAAATCTTATTTCCATTCCTTACCTTAAAGGCGAAGCTGCCGGCGGCCGCGTGTTGGGCGAAGGCTCTTATGATAGAAATACCGGCGCTTTCGAAGGGGAAGCAGCGGTGGAAGCCATCGACCTGTCTCAGCTCCCCGGCGTTTCCGCGGCCGGGAAACTCAGCGGCTCCGCGTCTGCCAAAGGGAATTACTTTGGCGGTGTGTTGGCGCTGGAGACTGCTTCCGGCGAAGTGGACGGCGTGGGCATTTCCTATGCCGGCGCATCGGCAGAGAAAGTGTCCGGCTTCGGTGGCTATAGAAATGGCGACTGGAATGGCGTTTTCTATGGCGTTGGCGCGTCGTATCAGGGCATTTCGGCAGATACACTTTCCGGCGAAGTGTCTTCGAAGAATGGCGTTACCCATATTTCCTATCTCACCGGCACCAGTGGCGAGGGTGCCTGGACGGTGAAAGGTGACTATGGCAACGTTATGGATCTCACCGCCGAAGTAGCGGGCATCGACATGACGCAGTTTGCGCCTTTGGCGGGCGTAGACTTGGAAGGTACGCTTTCCGGCAAAGCCCACGTGACCGGTACTATGGACAATCCATCGGGCGAAGGTTATATCGTCGCTCGACGCGGCAGTGTGAAAGACCTCGCCTTTGATGAAGTGAAGGGCAATGTGTCTCTTGCCGGCGGCTCCTTGCAGATTTCCAACTTGGACTGGAAGAGCAGTGAAGGCAATCACCAGGTCAGCGGCAGTGTGGGCATCTATGGGCCTTATCCCATGAATCTCACCATCAAAACCGATAAAACAAGAATTGAGAAAGTGCTCTCCTTAGCGGAACTTTCCTATCCTGTCACCGGCTGGGTAGGAAATACCATGACCATTACCGGCGATGTGAATCATCCGGTGGTGGAAGGGGATTTCCACGCCTGGGACGGCTCCATCATGGGCGAGCTTTTCCAGAGCATTTCCGGTCAGTACACCTATAATGCCGACGGCCTCACCATCAAAAATGGCATGGGCTACATTTATGACGGCACCGCCATCGTCAATGGTACTGTGAAAAAAGACGGCATCGACATGAATGTGTCTTTGACCGACATCAGCATGGAGCGCATGCTTCCGGGCCGCGGCCTCGATGGCAAAGTGAACATGCAGGGCCATGTGACCGGCACCGCAGACAATCCGGTATTCGATGGCATCGTATCGAGTCGCCAGATCGCCTTGGGCGGTACGTCCATTTACATGGCGTCCACCGCAATCCATTACCAGAACCACGTGGTTTCACTGGAAGATGGCGCCTTTAGCCAGCTGAATGGTCAATTCACCTGGAAGGGTAGCTACAATACCACCAGCAATAAACTTCAAGGCTATTTGAAATTTGACGGTTGGAACATTAAAGAAGTGATGCGGCTCTTCAAGCTGCCCACCAAAGCCGTAGACGGCACCGTGAATGGTGGCATGCGTATCAGTGGCACCATGGACAACCCCAGCGTAGACTTCAAAGCCAATTTCCAGGGCGGTCACCTGGGCGACACGCTCCTGGGCGATGGCACCATTGACTTCGCTTACATGAATGGTGCTTTGGCAATCCGCGAATTCCGCATCCCTGTAGGCCAGGGGCTCCTGGCTGCGGAAGGCTCTATGACTTCCGATGGAAATCTGGATATCCAGATGGCAGCGAAAGATATGGATATTTCCTGGCTGCCACAGGTGTTAGAAAAGAAAAATATGAAGCTCTCAGGCCTCGTGACCACGGCGGTGAAACTTTCGGGAAATAAAAATTCGCCGGAAGCGGATATTTCCTTCGGCGTCGAGCACCCTGGCTATGGCGATATTTCCTTTGATACCATGACCCTCATGGCGAATGTGAGCCACAATGTGGTGACCATCCAGAATGCGTTGATTGTGAAAGATGCTTACAGAGCCAGTGCGAAAGGGACACTGCCGGGGAATTTGTTCACCGGTAGCACCACCGATGAAGCGGTTCCGCTCAATGTGGATATCAACCTGGATGAAGCGGATATGAATATCCTGGCGCTCTTTGGCAAGGCCATTACCTCTGCCAATGGTCCTATCAAAGGTCACGTGAAGCTCACCGGTGACTATCTGGATCCCCAGCTCAAAGGCGGTGTCGTCGTGAAGGACGGCCAGATTTCTGTGGCCACCATGGGCGAGATGATCACGCCGGTCAACTTGAAACTGGACTTCCAGGGAAATCGCGCGGTCTTTGACGGCAGCGCGTCCTTCGGCGGAGGTGGCGTAAGCGCCAAAGGTTCCGTGGATTGGAAGAACAAAGCCATTACCCATTATGATGGGGAGGCTCATATCCATACACCATCGATTTACTCCACCTATTTCAAAGGCGCTATTGACGGCGATTTCTCTATGGGCGAAATCATGGATCAGCTGGGCGTGGGTGGCACATTGACCATTCATGATGCTACTGCCAGCGTGCCGCTGGCTCTCTTCTCGGACTCCGAAGAATCGTCTCTGGATTTCCTGACGAAGATCGATGTGAACATCGGCGACAACGTGCGGCTCTACAGTAGCGCCCTTTATGACTTGTGGCTGAAAGGAACGATTTCCATGCGCGGCCACTTCAAGGAACCGGATATGACCGGCCGCGTGAATGTGGAGAAGGGCACCGTGAAGCTCAACACCACAGAATTCAAAGTCGATCAGGCTCACGCGGTATGGGGCGCCGACCCGGGCTCCTTCCTGCCGGTGGTACACGTGAAGGCGAATACGAAAGTAGGACACTACGCCATCTCGGCAGAGCTGGATGGGCCGGTGGGCGATATGAAGACCACCTTCCACAGTGAACCGGGGCTGAACGATTCACAGATTCTGATGCTTCTGACACTGCACCAGGACCCGAACAAAGACGGCTCCACCGAAGGGGCACTCTTCAATGCGGGCCTTACCATGCTCTTCGGAAATACCATGCAGGATTTCCTGCAGGATAAGATCGGTCTCGATCTCATCAGCATCACATCGAATCTGACGGACTACTACGATAATGTGAACGACAACAACGATGACTATTACTACATCAAGATCGGCAAGTACCTGTTCAATGACTTCATGCTCACCGCCACCATGGGCGTGAACAATGAAGAAAAGAGCTTTGGTTTCCACTACGATTTAAGCTCGCGGGTCGGTCTTTCCTCGTGGTATAATAGCAACAACGACAGCTATGTCGGCACAGACTGGAATTTTAAATTCTAGGGAAACACTGATTAAATCGCTTTTCATCTGACTTTCTGGCCCAATGGCGCAATACTTCGTCGGGATTTCCCTTTCATACTTCGGTATGCGCGGGAAATTCCTCCTCGTCTTGCACCATTGGGCTGGTCAGAAATTCAGATGGCGATTTAATCAGTGTTTCCCTAGAAAATCACAAAAACTAGGAGCATAGAATGCTAGAGCAATATAAAGAGTTTTTATCCCGGCTCACTTTGTTAAGCCGGGAAGAAGAGCAGGAGCTATGGAAGCAGTATAAGGAAGAGGATGAGCTCGGAGCACGCCAGCGGCTGATTGAAAATTATCAGCCACTGGTTTTCCGGGAGGCCATGAAATATGGGCTTCAGGAAACGGTGACGCTGGATCTCATCCAGGAAGGCACCGTGGGGCTCATGGAAGCGGTCGAGCGCTTCGAGCCGTCTCATGGCGTCGCCTTTTCCCTCTACGCCATCCACCGCATCCGCGGCAGGATGCTGAATTTCCTGTCGGAAAACAAAAACGAAATCCTTTTGGAAGAAGGGGAAGACGAGAAAGTTTTCCTCTCCGAAACCGTAGAGGATACAGCCTTTGAAAGTGCAGACAAGTCGGCGCTCCACGCCGCCGTGGACTCCGCTGTGAGCCGCCTGCCGGGGCGCGAGCAGGAAGTGATCCGCTCAGTGTACTTAGCCGAGCAGACCGCCGCCGAAACGGCAAGCGCCATGTCCGTTAGCACGGCCTACGTGTACCAGCTCGAGAAGCGGGGCATCCGCCGCCTTCGGGGGATGCTTTCGAAACTCATGCACGATAGAAAATGAGGATTGAGAGTCATATTTCATCGAAACAGAAAGAAATTATAAGAAAATAGCTGAAAAAAGATAAAATATTCGATTATTCGTGGTTCACTCCTATTTCACAAAAGTGGATTCTATACAGAGAAATCGTAAGTTCTTCCTTTCTCTATAGGAGGCAGTATGTCCGGGGATAAATTGAAACGAGTGAAAGCCGTCAAGAAGTGGCTCGACAAGGCAGAAGATGCCTATTCGGGACACCAGGAGCTGACAGGCGAAATGAATCTGATGATGGCGCAGGCGGAAATGCAGCGCCTGAAAGAAGTGCATAAAAATTCTCCTGTCCGGAAATGGGGATTGCGGGGATGTGCTATGATAGTAGCAGTACTTCTTTTCTTCGGATTTCATTTTATGCAGAAAGAAATGAATAAAAATGAAATAGAAGCTATGCCGCCGGTGGAAATCGTGATCCAACAGACGCCGACGCCGGTAGCGGAAAAAGTGGAACCGCCGCCTGCTGTGGAGCAGCCCGGTGAGGCGAAGGCCATGGAAGTGCATACGGTAGAAACGCCGGTAGCTCCTGTGGTGGCTGCGGAACCGTCCACGCCTGCACCGCCGGCTCTCTCAGAGCAGGAAATCCAAAGCGTGGTAGGCGAAGCCGGCCGCGCCCTTCGCGGACAGGTATGACTTTTATGTGGCTGTTGCTGGTTTAGCCAAAAGGTTTGAAGTGAGAATAGATGATAGTGAGAAGATGAGATGGAGAGAAATCTTGTTCCTTATCCCCTATCCCTTATCCCTTATCCCTAACGCAGTAGTGGATAACTCAAACCCTTTGGCTAGATCAGCAACCTATATTAATATCCGAATACCAATTCCAATCAATTACAGATATGAGGAGGAATTTATGATTACAATGAAGCACAAGAAAGCATTATTGCTTTCTGCTATCCTCGCAGCCGTTGCCGGCGGTTCTGCTTTCGCAGAGGCACCGCAGGTAGGCGCACAGAATGGCATGAGCCAGAGCTCCATGATTGATGTAAAGAGCGGCAAGGAAACCGGCGTGGTAGGGGAAATCTCCGACCAGACCAAAGCGCCGGAGGCATCTATGGCCGTAAAGGAAACGACCCAGACCGTAGCAGTCGGGGACGCTTCCCTCTACCTCTCTGCAGAAGATGATGCAGCCATCGAAGCCCAGGTGGGCAAGACCATCGCTCACGTAGACTTTGACGGAATCCCGGAACCGGTCAAGACGAAGCTCTCTCCGCTTCTCACCAGCAAGCAGGGTGGCCAGGTAACCCAGGAAGGCGTCCGCAATGACGTGGCATCTCTGGGGAGCACCGGCGTATTCTCCCAGATCCGTCCGAACTTCACGGAAGTACCGGAAGGCGTAAACCTTTCGTATCAGCTGGTGACGAATCCGGTGGTTTACGGCGTGGAATTCTCCGGAAACACCATTTTCACCTCCGACTATCTCCGCGAGGTGATGCAGGTGCCGTCAGGCAGCGTCCTGAATTTCGTACAGGTCAATCAGAGGCTGAAAGCCATTGAAGATCTTTACCTGAAGCAGGGCTACATGCTGGTTTCCATCCCCAATGTACAGGTAACGCCGAAGGGCATCCTTCACATCGATATTTCTGAAGGCGTCATCGAAGACATCCAACTGGTAGGCAACGAAAAGACGAAAGATAAAGTTATCCTTCGCGAACTGAAAATGAAGAAGGGCAAGCCATTCAACAAATTCCAGGCTAGCCGCTCCATGGAAAGACTGTACAACCTGGGCTACTTCGAAGACGTGAACATGAAGCTGCTCCCGGGCACGCAAGACGAACACAATGTAGTCATCGAAATCGACGTAGTAGAACAGAAGACCGGTGTCATCACTGTCGGTGCCGGCTACTCTGACTCCGATGGTACTGTCGGCATCATCGAACTCGGTGATACCAACTTCCGTGGCACCGGTGACAAAGTCAACTTCCACTGGGAATTCGGTGGCGCCGGCGATGGCAAGAACTACACCATTTCCTACACCCGTCCGTGGATCAATTCCAATGGTGACTCCCTGGGCGTATCCATTTTCAACCGTATTTATGAATACGATGACTATGATGCTAAGGGCAATACCATTGCAGAATACGATAAGAGAAGAAGAGGCTGGAACATCACCTGGGGCCGCGTGACCGGTGAATATCGCACCAACTACTTCAATTTCGAAAGCGCCAAAGAATCCTATGATGACCATGACGGTTTCGATTGGGGCAGCGCTGCCACTTCGAAGGGACATACAGCGAAGGACATGAGTGATGCATGGTACAAAGCTATCATGGATAACTTCGGTACTACCAACAGCTTCACCTTTACCCACGTATTCGATAACCGCGATAACTACTTCAATGCCAGCAGAGGTCGCCGTATTTCCTTCGCTGCTCAGTGGGGCGGTCACGGACTTGGCGGGGACTATGATTTCTATAAGTTCACCACCGAAGGTCGCTTCTATAAAGCCCTGGGCAATGGCCACATCCTGGCACTCCGTCTCATGGGCGGCTACATCGATGGCGACGTCTCCTATGGCAACCTCTTCGACCTGGGCGGTTCCAATACCCTTCGTGGTTACGAAGATGACCAGTTCAAAGGTACAAAGATGTATGCAGCTACCCTGGAATACCGCTTCCCGATCGCTAAGAAAGTACAGGGCGTTGTCTTCGGCGATGGCGGTAGCACCTGGGATATCGATGAAGGAAAGATTCCGTGGTATAAAGACGACGACTCTTTCAATTGGTCTGTCGGCGTAGGTCTCCGTCTGCAGACCCCGATCGGACCGATCCGTCTCGACTACGGCCATGGCGATCAGAATAAGTTCCACTTCAGCTTCGGTACCCAGTTCTGATACAAACTATACCAGGAGGAGAAATGTTTCCTTCTTATAAAAAATGGATGCTTCGAGCAGGATTGACCCTGCTCGTTTCGTCCTTTATGACAAGCCCTTCGCAGGCGGCGCCTATCGAGACGGTGCACGTGCAAGTCACCGCCACCGATGGCGCCATCCCGGAGGCGGTAGAAAAGCGCATCGCTGCCAGCATTTCCTCTATCGGAAATCGGGTGCTCAAAGGGAAAGAGGAAAGCCTTTTCAGTTTGAATCAAGGCACCTACAATAAGGTGCTCTCTGACATCATCAACCGCGTGGTGGTTGGCTATGTGGTGGAGGGAATCCATGTATCTTACGGCGAGGAAACCAACTTGCAGGTATCCCTTTCACCGGTGGGGCAGATGATTCGAGAAGTGGAGACGGAAATCGATTATGGAAATCTGTCTCCGGAGGCGGCGGCCTATGTGAAGAAAGATACCGCTGAAGTGCCGATCCTGATGAATAATCTCTTGACCGGGCTTCCGGTGGATTCGGTGGGCTGGGCTGAGAGTGTCTCCGAGTCGGCGGGGAAGGATTTGCTTTCCCAGATTCTTCCGGAATTTCAGGCAAATTTCGAAGTCCAATCCGGTGAGAAGACGAAGGTGCGTATTTTTCTGATTCCTCAGGGACGCATCGTTCGTACCGGAAAACTCACATTTCACAAGACTACCATCCCGCGGCTACTGCTGCTGCGGGCGGCGAACGAGACCGAGCACGCTGTGCGCAGTCTCGAGGGGCTTCCGGTGGACTTCGTGGTACGCCACGACCGGGATCTGGCGGAGTCTTTGAATGAAATCCTCAAGAAGGACTCCTTCGTCACCACCTATGGCATCGAGACGAAGGCCACGCTGCTTCCCGGGGAAACCACGGTGCTGAAAGTGGATGCTTTGACGGACCACTGGATCATTCGTACGGAAGCCTGGATCGACGCAGGCCGCGATGGCAATCGCAATACCGCCATCGAAGGGATGCTGGGCCATTTCGTGGGCAAGAAGGACGTGGTCTTCGGTGAAGCCCGTCTCTATCCCGGCCCTATGGACTGGAATGTTTTTGCCGGCTGGTATCACCATTTCGGCCAGACCATGGACGTGGGCTACAAGTACGATTTCATAGAAAAAAGCAATCACGTCTTCAGCTATGTCCCCTTCGGCGAG
Organism: bacterium; assembly: GCA_963640485.1. Taxonomy (GTDB): domain Bacteria; phylum Bacillota; class Negativicutes; order Veillonellales; family Dialisteraceae; genus Dialister. The sequence goes on from CAVHZP010000002.1 coordinate 16,185, forward strand.
CGCTTTGCGTTCCGCTATGACCGGGATTTCAAGAAAAAAGAGAATGAGTATGGACTTTCTTACAAAATCCATAACTACATGACTTTGGAATATGTGTATAATGATGAAGAAGGCAGATGGCTCAGGCTCATCGCCAATTTGTAAAGAGGAGTGAATACCATCATGATGACAACTCTTGGTAACAAGAAAAATGTAAAAATCTTTTCCTTTGCTCTGGCAGGGGTATTTATTGCTTCCGTAGCCGCTATGGCTGTGGTTTCCATGGGCGATACCGCCAGCGCAGCGCCGACCTCTGATATCGGTGTGGTAGACCAGAGAGAAGTGATTTCTTCCAACGTTTCCCTGGCGCAGACCTATCAGCAGAAAATGAAAGAAACCGCTGAAGAAATGCAGAAAGATTTCGATGCGAAATCGGCAAACATGAGCGATGCAGAAAAGGAAAAACTTTTCGCTGATATGCAGCAGCAGTTCAACCAGAAACGCCAGGCCATCGAAAAAGACATGGACGACCAGGTGACCAATGCGGTGAAATCTGTAGCATCCAAGAAAGGCCTGTCCCTCGTTGTAGATAAATCCGCTGTCATCTATGGCGGCAACGACATCACCAAGGAAGTCTCCGACTCCCTCTCCAAAGCCACTGCCGGCGCTGCTTCTGATGCAGCAGCTTCTTCCGCAGCGGCATCTTCCGCAAGCAAATAATAAGGACATCCTATGAAATATAGAAACTGTTTATACAGCGCGACGGCAGCGCTCTTAATCGCTGCCTCTCTGGCTGCATACGGATGCGGCAATCAAAAAGCCGAAGAACCTGCGCCTCCTGCGCCATCCTATGGCGTGGTGGATTTAGAGACCCTGGTGAAGGCTCATCCGAAATACAGTGAATATTTCCGGCTGGAAACCGAGTACAACCACCTGCTCCAGGAGTATCAGGCTGAGCGAAATAAACTCATCCACATCGCGTCCCAGCAAAAGCAGATCAAAGCGGCGTTGACGGATCAGAGCCGCCGCATGGGCGCAGAAGCAGAGTGGAAGACCAAAGTAAAAGCCAAAGAGGATGAGCTGAATCAAGGTCTCCAGAATCTGTACAAAGAAATCACAGAGACCCACAAGAAGGAAAACAAACAATTATCCCTGGACGGACTCACAGAAGACGAGCGGGCGGAGATGGCAAATCTCCAGATGAAGCTCACCGTCCTGGGCGTGACAGGTAGCGAGAAAGAAGCGGCGAAGGCACGGCTCCATGAGCTGATGGAGCTTCGAAATGAAAGAGGCCGCATGGACATGACCGGCTGGACCGAGGCAGAAGTGCAGCGCATGACCGTCGCCAAAGAGCAGGCGGGCAAAGAGCTGGAAGCCTTCTCGGCAAAGACCGCGGAAGACATCAAAGCGTCTATGGCGAAAGCTGCCGGCGCAGACATGGTGCTTTCGCCGGAGGACATGCCCGTCGATGCGTCCTGGAATGAAGAATGGCAGAAACGCATCGAAGCGAAGCAGAAGGAAATGGCCGATCTGAAAGCGGAAATCATGGAAGATATCCGTCAGGAGGCTGGCCGCATCGCTTCGGAGAAACAGCTCGCTATGATTTTCACGAAATACAAAGTCAATATCCATGCCGCCGATGTGACTGGCGATATGGTGAATCGGATCGTAAATATCAGTAAGTAGGAGGCATATCAATGGCTATGTGGAAAAAACTGGCCTGCATCGCACTCATTGGCGCATCCGCTGCCTTTGCGGGATGCGGCAGTGAAAATAAAGCAGCGGTGATCGACTACCAGAAACTGGAATCTTCTTCCCCGAAGATCCAGGCCATCGAAAAGGAAATCACCGATAAAGATCAGGAAATCAAGGAAAGACTGAATAAGGATGCCCAGAGCGGTCTCTCCGATGAAGAAATGCAGAAGAAATTCCAGGCAGCCCAGCAGGAGCGCATGATTTTCATCCAGAGCAAACAGAAACAGATCCAGTCTCTGGTGGAATCCCAGGCCGCTGCGATTGCGAAAGAAAAGAATATCGGTATCGTCATGCATAAGAGAGCTGTGCCGATGGGCGCTGTAGATATTACCGATGAAGTACAGGCGAAGATTGACGGCACCGATAAAGCTGCTTCCTCTGCGGCTGCGTCCTCGTCTTCGAAGTGAGGATTTCTATGAAAAAAACAGCAGCTGAATTGGCGGAGCTCACCGGCGGCACACTCTATGGCGATGGCAGCGTCATCATCGACGACGTGTGCAGCGCTGAAAGTGCCGGCCCTTCTCATGTGACCTTTGCTCGCGGCGTTTACGCAGAGCATATCGAAGAAATGCAGGCAGGCGTCATTCTGGTAGACGAACTGCCGGCAAACTATACGAAAAACCTCATCGTGGTTCCTGATTGCCGTCGTTCCTTCGGCGAGCTCATCGATCTCTACCGTCCGGAGAACCGTTTCACTCCGGGCATCCATGAGACTGCCGTCATCGCGCCTACCGCGCAGCTGGGCAAAGATGTGTGCATCATGGCTTATGCTGTCGTAGAAGACGGCGCAGAAATCGGAGATGGCACTGTGCTCTATCCCTATTGCTACGTAGGGAAACAGGCTCGGATCGGCAAAGACTGCGAACTGAATCCCGGCGCTGTGGTTCACGAGAACAGCATTCTCGGCGACCGCGTGGTGCTTCGTGCTCACGCGGTGGTGGGCGGCCAGGGCTTTGGTTTCTCCACCGATGAGAATGGCCATCACCATCACATCCGCCAGTTGGGCCGCGCTGTCATCGGCGACGATGCAGAAATCGGCGCCTGCTCCACGGTAGACAATGGCGCTATGAATAACACCGTCGTAGGCAGCGGCACGAAGATCGATAACCTGTGCCACTTAGGCCACAATGTGGAAGTGGGCAAAGACTGCTTCCTCTGTGCCCAGGTCGGTGTGGCAGGCAGCACGAAAGTGGGCAACCATGTCATCATGGCAGGCCAGACCGGCGTGAATGGCCACATCTCCATCGCCGATGGCGTCATCTGCGGCGGCAAAGCCGGCATCGTCGGCAGCATTAAAGAGCCGGGCACCTATCTCGGCTATCCCGCTCGCCCTCATGCGAAATGGGGCCGCGTAGAAGCCGCACTCTCCCACTTGCCGGACCTGGTGAAAAAGATCCGCAAACTGGAAAAGCAGTTGGCAGAATTGGAAAAGAAATAATCCAGAAGATCCACGAAATTGTTTTCGTGGATCTTTTTTAGTGCAAGGGATAAGGGATAGGGGATAGGGGATAAGGGTCGCGCGGCTGCTTCCTCGCTTTGCCTTCTTCTCTGAAGAAGGTGGCCGTAGGCCGGATGATGCTTCAGTGTTTCCCTAGTCGTGCGGCCGCGTTAATGTGCCTACTGCTAATGCATACATATCAATCCCCATCGACATGTAAGATATGTGGCATCAGCACCAGCCCTCCTTATCCCTTGTCCCTTATCCCTTGTTTCCCGGCCCCTTATCCCTTTTTACGGCAAACTCGCCCGAAAGATGATACAATAGAGGAAATTCATTTTACCACAACGAGGTCGAGATAGATTATGAAGGGTACATACACATTACTCAAAGGGCTGGGGGCTTTTTGCTGCAGCCTTTCGGAAAAGAATGCAGTGAAAGCCGGCGAGGCTTTAGGAAAATTTTTCTGGCGCCTGGTGCCAAAGCGGAGGAAGACGCTGGCCATCAGGAATATTTTGCGTGCCGGCATCACCACCGATGTGGCAGAGGCGGAGCGGATTTCGAAGGCATCTTCGGTGCGCTTTGGGCACCTGGGCGTTTCCATGTTCCGTTTCCCTTTGCTGACGAAGGAAAATATTTCTCAGCACGTGACCATCAAAGGAAAAGAGAAACTGGACGCCATCAAGGCAAGCGGCAAGGGCTGTATCCTCGCTGCCACCCACTGCGGCAACTGGGAAGTGGAGGGCGCCGCGCTGGCGCTCTATGGCTATCCGCTCCTGTCGGTGGCGATGCAGCAGAACAATAAGGAATTCGACAAATTCCTTTGCGAATACCGCTCCATGCCGGGCCAGGTGGTGGAGTACAAGAGCGGCGTGCGAGATATGCTGCGGCGGTTGAAGCAGGGCTATTTCGTAGGTCTTCTGTGTGACCAGGACCCCGGTGAGACCGGCATCATTTCTGATTTCCTGGGACAGAAAACCCTGACCGCCACCGGGCCTGCCCATTTCTCTCTTCTTTGTGATCTGCCTGTCATGACGGCGCTGATTCATCAGACCGGGCCGTTTTCCTATGAAATCATTATCGATGACCCCATCACCGCTGATGAAGGATTGAAGAAGAAGGATGCCATCCAGAACATCACCGACAAAATCAACCAGCGCCTGGAGGCCTGGATTCGCACCTATCCGGAGGAATGGTTCTGGCTTCATAACCGATGGAAATGGACGGATCGTTTGCATCCGGAGTTGAAAGGACAAGACCATGCTGCAGCTAAAGACTGAAAAAGTATATGTAGAGGGCATCCCGGTCCACATCATCCATCCGGTGAAAGAAGAGGGGAAGGCGCTCCTCCTCTATCATGGCTGGAGCAGCCGCGCGGCGTTCCAGACCACCAAGGCTGCGATTTTCGCGCTCCACGGATTCACTGTGTTCGTGGCGGACGCCATGCATCACGGCGAAAGGGAGCCGCTGTCCGATTACTACACGGCGCCGGATTATCCCATTTTCTGGCAGACCATTTTGCAAAATATCAAAGAGTACACCAAACTTTTGGATTTCCTCAAAGAAAAAGGCTATGAGAAACCGGTCCTCGCCGGCCACTCCATGGGCGGCATGTCGGTCCTCGGCATCGCGGCAGCCTACCCCGACACCATGAGGGCTGTGATTTCCTTCAACGGCTCCGGCGACTGGCTCCTGACGCACCTTTTCATGCAGGCCCGCTTCGGCCTCGCCGTGAGCCGGGACTGGCCGCTCTATGACACGCTGGCGGCGAAGCAGCCCATGGCTCACATCGAGGAAATGAAACATCTCCCCATCTTTATGACCAATGGAGAGGCGGACATTTCCGTGGACCCCCGGGCGCAAGCGCATTTCTATGAGACCCTGCAGCAGGTGGGCGGCAACGTCACGCGCCAGACCTATCCGCGGCTGGGGCACTTCGTCACCACCAATATGATTGACGACGCGCTGCAATGGTTGGAAAGGAGCACCTGCTACGAAGCATAAACAAAATATAGTGATTCTCATCGCCAGCATGTTTCTGGTGGCTATCGGCTACACCATGGTGATTCCCTTCCTGCCGCTCTACCTTTTGGAAATGGGCGTGCCGGATGACCGCATCGCCTTGTGGTCGGGGCTGGTCTTTTCCATTTGCTTCTTCGTGGCTGCCATCATGGGCCCCATCTGGGGGAAAATGGCTGACACTAAAGGCAAGAAGAAAATGGCCGTCCGCGCCGCCGTGCTGCTGGGATTTTCCTATCTCTTCTGCGGCATGTCGCAAAACGAATACCAGCTCCTGGGGGCCCGCGCCTTCCAGGGTTTTGCGAATGGATTCGTAGCGGCATCGATGGCCATCATTTCCGTCAGCGCCGACCCAAAAAAGCTGGGCGCTACTCTCGGCATGGGACAGACAGCGCTGGTGGTAGGTGGCATTGCCGGCCCCCTCGTCGGTGGTGTCCTGGCGCACCTCATCGGTATGCGGAACTCCTTCTACATTTCCGCTGCCTTCCTGTGGGTGGTAGCGGTGCTCGTCATTTTGTACGTCAAGGAAATCGGCCCCGCGGAACCTAAAAAGGCAAAGTCCACATCGATCCGCGCGGACCTCGCCTATGCCTATGGAAATACCCACCTCCGGGAAATCCTCTTCATTGCTATGTGCCTCCAGACCACGATCCTTATGATCCAGCCGGTGACGGCGCTCTATGTAGGGAAACTGCTGGCAGGCTACGGGAATGTGGAACTTATCTCCGGCATCATCATGTCCAGCGGCGGCTTCGCCGGGGCGCTGACTACTACGCTGTGGGGAAAATTCGGCCAGACCAAAGGCTACTACTTCGCCAGCTGCCTTACTTTGCTGGCTGCCGGCGTCATCACCATGGCGCAGGCCATTCCGGACTCCATCATCGGCTTCGGCATCTGCCAATTTCTCGTAGGCTGCTTCGTCATCGGCACGAACCCGTCCCTCAATGCGGCCATGGTCATGTACACCCCCGATGATTTCCGCGGCCGCGTCTTCGGCCTCTTCAATACGGCGCAGCAAGTAGGAAATATGTGCGGCCCCCTGGCCTCCGCCGCCATCTCCATGGCCACCGGCATCTGGGAAGTCTACGCCGCCGCCGGCGCCGTGCAACTTCTCCTGGGCGTGAAAGTCTACATGAGCCACGTGAGGAAAGGGGAGATGGGGAAGCGGTAGTTGGAGAGAAGTGACTGAAGTGGTTTAGTAATCAGTAATTAGTAATTAGTGGTTAGGGCGCATTTGAGGCTAGCGTCAAATGCGCCCTGACTACTGACCACCGATTACCGACTACTAAATTCCCACTTTCCTAATACGCTCAAATATGCTATAATCATTTTCGTTAAGCGTCTATAGCTCAGTGGATAGAGCACTGGTCTCCGGAACCAGGTGTCGAGAGTTCGAATCCCTCTAGACGCACCAGAAATTCTCCGATGCGTCGGATAAAATAGAACAGCCCGTTTGGGCGCAGTTGGCCATTAAGACCCCCGGTTCCAAGCAAAAAGCGGTATCTCGTGAGGAGGTACCGCTTTTCTTTTTGTTGGTTTAATTGCAAATGGCGTCAATCTTTTCGGCGATGGTCTTATTGTAACATGGAATAGCGTGGCCGTACATGTCCAGGGTTTGTGTGGCGCTGCTGTGACCTAGGGAAACGCTGATCCGGCACGAGCTTCATCATGTGGGCGTAGACTTTGAAGGAAATGAAACGAGTTTCTATTATGCAATGGTGATGCACGCCGTAGATACCGATATAACGCCCGAACAAATCGAGGAGCGGATGTTTTAGCGATGCATCGGGGGATAATTTTTATGCTATACTCATAGTAAATGAAGATGCTAAGGATTATGTTGTCACCATAAAGGAATGGATTAAATAGCTTTGACGGGAGGACGCCATGTACGAAAAAGAGCTGCACGAAGAACTGACCTAAATGTGGGATGACCCCGATTTTGCAAAAGGGGCGCTCTGCTGTCTGGAGACAGACGAGCAGAGAAAGAAAATACTGGATAGCGTGCGTTCTGGTGCGCTTGACGATCCGGGAAAGGTTTTCAATGAAGTCATGATAATGGCAGGATTCGCAGAAAGAACCGCGGGGGAATAGACTATGGATAACATTGCAATCATCTACAAAATCCTCAAGGCGTTGAAAGAAACCATGGATTATGAGGACTTTGACTCCCGCCGAATTTCCTAGGAGATCATGTGTACACGATACTCAATTTAGGCTTTAACAATTACAAGGTTCTTGATAAAATTAAGATAAAGTAAGGAGGGGATACTGTGTGGGAAGAATTGGAAGAAACACTTCGCGCTATTTGGGATAATCCAGACTTTATCTTGGGGGCTAAAGTAGTACTAAAAACGGAAGAGCAGCAAGCGGAGCTTCTTGATGCTATTCATAGAGGGTGGGCTAAAACTCCATCTGAGATTGTAGAGTACGCTATGGCCATTTATCATGATGACCCATTTGAGGACGAAGACTAAATGTATACAGACAGATTCAAACCGCGGCGCTCTATCGAGCGTCGATATGCGGCGGCGATCATCCGTATTATGAAAGGACTGCGAGAACGCTTACACGGTGTCAGCAGTCCTTTTCAAATGCTAGGGAAACGATTTAATCAGTGTTTCCCTAGTTAAGACGATATGAGGAGAAGAATTCGCGCTTTCCCGTACTTTTTTCACCATGCTTAGGGAGAGTGTCATTGAGTGGCATTGGGGAGTGATATAATAAGCAACACATAGGAAAAATTTTATTAATGACAGGAGAGAAATTTCTGATGAAAAAAGTATTGTTTGGATTGGCCTTAATGACGGCGGTTTTGGGTGCAGGAAATACGCTGGAATCCTATGCAGCGCCAAGTGTTATTAGTGAGTCTGCAGCTACAGAAAAAAGCAGAGTATCCTACTTAATGAATGGCACAGATGGGAAAATGTACCATTTGTATATTGTTGGAGAAGGGGAGAAATTTTATGGCTCCAAAGCTACATGGAAGCAGACTGATTATGATCAGCTTTACTGCGCGGTTTCCTATTGGGCTTATATTTCTGATATGAATGACTCGAATGCAATTCTTCAAGATGTAAATCTATTTGGGAAGAAAAGTCCAAACCATCCGGAATATATAAACCGAACAGATCCCACTTATGTGGGTGGTACTTATATTATGAAAGGCGTCCAGGGGCAGCCGGATATTTTGGTGTCCGCAAGTCAATCGTCAGCTTCGTACGTTGATTATAGATTCTTTGTGATACAAAATGGTAACCTTCGCCCGATGAAGTTCATGAGTGACACCAGTCAAGAAACAAGAACTGCTACCATGGGGACTCACAGGAGGCCATATGAAAAGGAAGATGGTACGGTGGCATGTCCCTGGTTTAGGAGAAAAGAAATGGCTAGAGATGGCACACCCATTCCGGGCGGAAACTTTGTATCTGTATATATGCCTGATTTTACCAATTTGATACTAATACCCGCTTATACATATAAGGAGTAGTATTGGTTTCGGTAATAAAAGAGGAATTTGAAATTAGCTCTATATGTGTCCTTTTGATGGCAGGGAAAATAACTAATGCGCCGAAGACGCATCCCGTGCAGTAGCGGTATTATGCGTGTTCACTACTCCCGTTTCTATCACTCGTCATCCTGTGCGAAGCTCTCGGATCTATTCGGCGAAAGAGGGCTTGCGCGGAATGGTCGAGACAGTTGGCATGCTTCGGGCTATTGGTGATGGATCCTTCGACTACGCTTGGGATGACGGTACAGGGGAGCTGCTGTGCCAGTAAGCGTGCTTATTGGCCAGGCTTCCGGCTATGCGGCAGCAGGCAAGTACGGTCTGCCGTCTGATGTCTCCCTGTCTAAATATCCGGCCGCAACAAAAAAGCCGCACCCGGTATGGATGCGGCTTTTTGCGTGGAAACTATTTCCTCTTCATGGCAGGGATGAGGAAGAGGAGGCAGTAGGCCATGGCGGTGAGGGCTAGGAGGCTGCCGGCAAAGCCTATGTAGGCGATGGTGAGGTAGGTGCAGAGCATGCCGCCTAGCCAGGTGCCAAAGCCGATGCCCAGGTTGAAGATGCCGGAGAAGATGGACATGGCCACCGGGGCGGAGGCGTCGTCGGTGATTTGGATGGTCTCGGCTTGCAGGGCCACATTGAAGGCGGTGGCGGAGAGGCCCCAGAGGATGGAGACACCGATGATGAGGGAGAGGCTTTCCGAAATGGGATAGAGCAGGAAGAGGGCGAGGGCCATATTGAAAATAGAGATGGCGATGAAGCTATAGCGGTGGGCGGAGTAGAGAGTGGAGAAGAGGAAGCTTCCCAGAAGGCCAGCCACGCCGAAGAGGGTGAGGATCATGGTGATTTCCTCTTCGGGGAGGTGGGAAATCTGCAGCAGGAAGGGCTCGATGTAGCTGTAGCCGGTGTAGTAGGCGGTGGAGACCAGGAAAGACAGGAGGAAAATGCCGGCGAGCACGGGATTTTTGAAAAGCTTCGGCACATCGCTGGCGGCGAAGGGGGCGTTGCCGGAAACTTTCGGCAGCATGAAGAAGAGGTAGGCCAGGACCAGGAAGGAAATCACTGCCACGCAGGCGAAGGTGCTGCGCCATCCGGCGTAGAGGCCGATGAAGCGGCCCAGGGGCAGGCCGAAGATCATGGCGATGGAGGTACCGGTGACAATCATGCCCATGGCGGTGGATTGGTATTTCTCCGGCACGATGCGCACGGCGATGGGCGAGGCGATGGACCAGAAGATGGCGTGGGCGCAGGCGACGCCGATGCGGGAGGCGAGAAGCGTGTAGTAGCCGGTGGAAATAGCGGAGCCCACCTGGGAGATCGCGAAGAGGGCCATGACGCCTAAGAGCAGCGGTCTGAGCGGACAGCGGGAGAAAAGGATCATGAGAGGCAGGGACATGGCCATGACCACCCAGGCGTAGATGGTGATCAGCATGCCGGCATGGGCTTCGGTGGTGTGGAAATCGGCGGCGATGTCCGTCAGAAGGCCGATGGGCATGAATTCCGAGGTGTTGAAGATAAATGCAGAAAGGGTCATGCCGCAAAGGGGCAGCCATTCGCGTAAGGTCATTTTGGGGATTCTCCTTATAACATATTCTCATCAGAAATGGGCTTTATTATAGCATAGATAGATGGGGATGGTAAGGGATAAGGTGCGTTTGGCGTTCGGCAAAGTTCTTCCGATTTATTTCAAAACTCGCGGCGCTTTTTAATTTGTGCGCCGCGCTCTGTTTAGACCCTCTTCCTTCGGAAGGGGGAGGGCCCGAAGGGCGGGGGTTGGGCGAGGAAGCAGGGGCGCGGGTTTCACACCTCGAGCCCTGAACATGGAACTTTTTTTGTTAACCTTTTGTAAACCGTGCAGAAAGAATAGTTGACAAAAGAAAAAGGGCACATTATAATAATGCCATCGAAACCATAGGAGGTTCTATGATGGATACCAATAAGACAATTCGTATGCAAGTATTGTGTGCTCTTTTCGCGGCGGTGTGCGCGGTGTGTTCGCAGCTGACGATCCCGATCCAGCCGGTGCCGATCACGCTGGGCACTTTCGCAGCGCTCATGGCAGGCGGTTTCCTGGGGAAACGGTATGGCCTTTTGAGCCTTTTGATTTATCTCATCCTGGGGGCAGCCGGCGTGCCGGTATTCTCCATGTTGCGCGCCGGGCTGTCTGTGCTGGCAGGGCCTTCCGGCGGATTTATCATCGGCTTTGCACCCATGGCCTTCGTGGTGGGTCTGGTGGCTGAGAAGCTGGGACGCAGCTTCAAGAATATGCTGCTCGCCACCTTCGCAGGCACAGCGGTTTGCTACATCATGGGCATCGGCTGGTTCATGGTGCTCACCGGTACAGGCATTTGGCCGGCTATGGTGATGTGCATGTTCCCATTCCTGCCCGGCGACCTGGCCAAGATCGTCCTGGCTTCTCTCTTGGTAGCGAAGTATCACAAGAAATTGATTGGTTAAAGCTGATATAATAAGGGAGCTGCGTTTTTCGCGCAGCTCCCTTTTGTGATTTAGTGGTTAAGAACGTTGATGGTTCCTTAGTAATCAGTGGTTAGTAGTCAGTAATCAGGACGCCATTGGCGTTATTTTTTCTATTCGAAAATAGCGCTAATCGCGTCCTGACTACTGATCACTGATTACTGAATACTAAACCTCCAGCGTTAAGCAAGACAGACTAAGAGGATACCGTATGAAACAAATAATGTCCGCCCTGTGCCGCGCGTGGAAGCCGGAGTGGCAGGGGCTGGTGATGGCGGAGCTTTGCTATGAAGAAGGGCAGGGCGAGGGTTTCCCCAGGGATTATGAAATCTCGATTTCTGAGAGGCGGCTGGTGCGCGTGTCGGCAGAGCAGAAGGAAACCGGCGAGGCTATGAGCATGGTGCTTTTACCCTTGCGGAAAGGAAATAACCCGGAGGCAGCTGCGGAAAGTCACGGGACGCCATGGCGCGCGTTCTCTGCGGAAGAGGTGCGGGCTTTCAGCAGCGCTCTGGGGGATCATAATGAGATTCACCAGGGGGCGCGGCCTATTGTGAGCGGATTTCAAATTCTTGCGGCGTTGAAAGATTCTATTTCTTGTAAAAAACTCCGTATCCGTTTCCAGCGGCCCCTTTTCGCCGGCGAGATGGTGTGGCTGGTGGAGGAGGCGGGGGCGCTCAAGGGCTATGCCGGGGCGCTTTGCTTTACTTGTGAGGAAATCAAATGAGTGATGTGTATCTGTTGGGCGGTTTTCGTAGCCATATCGGCGTGCGGTATGGGATTTTCAAATCCGTCCGCCCGGAAGTTTTGGGTGCCCGTGTGTTGCAGGAGGTGTGGCAGCGTTTTTGCCAAGGCGAAGCGGCGGATCTTCTGCTTTGCGGCAATGCGGTGGGGCCCGGTGGAAATATAGGCCGTCTCACGGCGCTGACGGCAGGGCTTCCGATTTCTATGCCGGCAGTGACGGTGGATCTCCAGTGTGCTTCGGGGCTCACGGCCATCGACCTGGCGGCGGCGAAAATCGCATCCGGCGCTTGCGACCTGGTGATCGCCGGCGGCACGGAAAGTGCGTCTCTGGCGCCTCATCGCATCTATCATGAAAATGATGAGCGCAGCCAGAAGAGAAATCCCGAATTTACAGCGGCTCAATTTATTCCCGAAGAGTGGGGCGACGATGCCATGCTCCTGGGCGCCGAGCGGGCGGCGAAAAAGGCAGGCATCACGAGAGCGGACGCCGATGAGGCGGCGCTTCTTAGCCACCGGTTGGCTCTAGCGGCGAAGGAGAAGGGGAAATTGGATTCGTTGATTCTGCCGCTCTTCGGTAGCACGAAGGACGAGGCGCTACGGCCGCGGATGAGCGAGCGACTCCTTGCGCGGGCGCCGCGGGTGACGGATTTCGATGGCGGCATTTTGACGGCGGCCAATGCTTGCACTATGAATGATGGCGCTGCCTTCGTGGCGTTGGCTTCGGGGGACTGGGTGAAGGCTCACGGCGTGAAGCCCTGGGCGAAGGTTCGTGCCACCCATCTGGCGGGCGGTGATCCCTGGTGCCCGCCTCTCACGGCAGACCTGGCAGCGGGAGCGCTCTTGCAGAAGCAGGGGCTTACGTATCAAGACGTAGATGCTTTCGAGTACAATGAAGCCTTTGCGGTGATTAGCGCCCATTTCCGGAAGACCCATAGAGACGTGGCGGACCGGCTGAACGGCTGGGGCGGCGCTCTGGCTTACGGCCATCCCTATGGCGCATCGGGAGCGGAAATCATGCTGCACCTGATGGCGCGGCTCGCTGATAGTGGCGGCCGCTTGGGCGTGGCTGCTATTCCCGCCGCCGGCGGCGTGGGGCAGGCAATTTTGATCGAGAATGGGCAGGCGTAGTATGAGACTGACCGATGATTTGAAAAAATGGGCGGAGCAAAAGCCACAGAGTCCTTTTCTGATTTGGAATGGCGACACGATTTCCTATGGAGACGCCGAGACCCGGGTTTCTGCTCTTGCTCGCGAACTTTTCGACGCTTTTGAGGAAGGCGAGGTGGTGGGGATTCGTCTGGCGGATCCGGTGCAGCAGATCCTCTATTTCCTGGCAGCGCAGCGGGCGGGTCGAGTTCCCGTCCTGTTCCATGAGTACCTGAGTGGCGCGGAAATCCAAGAGCTTTTGGAGAAGCGGCCCATCAGTGTTGTGATTTCTGATACACCTTTGGCAGGAATTTCCTGGGGGAAGAAAGGAAATCTGTGGCTGGCGCGGGGCGAAAGGCACAAGGCGACGGGCTTTGGCGTCCTTACCTCTGGCAGCAGCGGCCTCTCGAAAGTTTTCTTCCGCCAGGATGCCAGTTGGCGCGATTTCTTCCCGGTGCAGAATTCCATTTTCCATATCCGCGGCGATTCGACGCTCTACCTTTCGGGGTCCATGGCGTTCACAGGCAATCTGAATATGCTCATGGCTTTCCTCTACGAAGGCGCCGCTATTGCCGGCACGGAGAAGGTGCAGCCGAAAAAGTGGATGCAGGGCATCAAAGAAACCGGCGCCACCCATGTGTACATGATTCCCTCGAAGCTGTCGGCGCTGTGCCGTGTGAAGGATAGCGCGACGGCAGTGAGCCACGTGCTCACGGGGTCTCAGCTCATGACCGACCGGCTTCTCACGGCGCTGGAAACCCGTTTCCCGAAGGCGCGGACGATCCTCTACTACGGCGCCTCGGAGCTGAGCTACGTCACTTATATAGAAGGAAAGGAAATCCGCGATTTCCCTGACGCTGTGGGGAAGCCGTTCCCAGGGATTTCGATTTCTATCAGAAATCAGGAAATCTTCGTGGACACCCCCTATGGCATCGAAGGGGCGCCGCGTCCTATGACCTGCCACGATATGGGATGGGTGGACGAAGAGGGGCGGCTCTATTTCCTCGGGCGCGCGGAGGACCAGTACCACGTGAAAGGAAATCACGTGAGCCGCCAGAAGGTGCTTTCCCATCTCCTCATGCTCCCCGCCATCGACGAGGCCGAAGTGGCCAGCGTGAAAGAAGGAAATGGCGACGACCTCCTCGTGGCTTTCCTCGTGGGTAAGTCCCGGGAGGACCGGGATATGCTCCACGCCCTTCGAGAGAAACTGAAGCCCTGGGAAATCCCCACCAGATTCCTCTGGATTGATGCGATTCCTAGGACGTCGACGGGGAAGGTGGACAAGCGGAGATTAATGGGGCTGGTGGTTTAGGGATAAGGGACAAGGGATAAGGGATAAGGGATAAGGCTCGCGCAGCTGCTTCCTTGCTTTGCCTTCTTCCCTGAAGAAGGTGGCCGTAGGTCGGATGATTCTTTATAGTCAATTCCGGCATCACCTGACTTACGGGCACGCTCTTTAGAGAAGAGGACTTGGCACATGGGACTGCTTCGCTAAATGCGTCCTTATCCCCTATCCCCTATCCCTTATCCCTTTTTTCATGCCTAAAATTTAATGGTGTGTTCTCTTACGGAAGCCCCGCCCGGTGACATAAAATAGAGAAAAGAAAGGGGTGAGGAGAATGGAGCTGCAGGAGAAGCTGGCGATTTTGTCTGATGCGGCGAAGTATGATGTGTCCTGCTCGTCCAGCGGTTCGGCGCGGGCGAATACGAAGGGCGGCCTGGGGAACGCGCACTTGAGCGGGATTTGCCATACTTGGACGGCTGATGGGCGCTGCGTTTCCCTTTTGAAAATCCTCATGACCAATGCCTGCATTTACGATTGCGAATACTGTGTGAACCGGCGGAGCCATGATACGCCGCGGGCCATGATGACGCCGGAGGAAATCGTGAGTCTCACCATCAATTTCTATAAGAGAAATTATATAGAGGGGCTCTTCCTCTCGTCCGGCATTATCCGTTCGCCGGACTACACCACCGAGCTTTTGATCCGCGTGGCGAAGCTCTTGCGGGAGCGAGAACATTTCAATGGGTACATTCACATGAAGGGCATCCCCGGCACTGACGGGAAACTTTTGAATGAGCTTGGGCGCTATGTAGACAGGGTGAGTGTGAATATTGAGCTGCCATCGGAAAAGTCGCTGAAGCTTCTGGCGCCGCAGAAGAATCGGAACGCCATTCTCACACCGATGAAATTTTTCCGGGACAATATATTGGCAGCGAAGGAGGAGAAGAAGCATTTCCGGCGGGCGCCGTCCTTTGTGCCGGCGGGGCAGACTACCCAGCTCATCGTGGGCGCCAGCGGCGAGAGCGACCGGCAGATTTTACTTCTTTCCGAAGGGCTCTATGACAAAGCGGCGCTGAAGCGGGTGTACTACTCCGCCTATGTGCCCATCATGAAAGGAAAAAATCTCCCTGCTCTCATAAAGCCGCCGTTGGCGCGGGAGAACCGACTCTACCAGGCAGATTGGTTGCTGCGTTTCTACCATTTTCAGGCAGAGGAAATATTGACGCCGGAGAATCCCAATTTCGACGAAGAGCTGGACCCGAAATGCACCTGGGCCCTGCGGCATCGGGAGCTTTTCCCTGTGGAAATCAATCGGGCGTCCTATGAAATGCTGCTCCGCGTGCCGGGCATCGGTGTGAAGAGCGCGCTCCGTATCGTCCGCATGCGGCGGTATGGAAATCTGTCCTTCGCCAATGTGTCGCGGTTGGGCATCGTCATGAAGCGGGCGCGGTATTTCATGACCGTCAACGGCCGGTACTATGGCGAGACCGATATCGATCAGGAGCATCTGCGCGGCCGCTTGATTTCGAAGAAGGCGGTGGAAGCGGTGCGCCAGATGAGTTTATTTTGAGGAAATCTATGCGGTATCAATATGATGGAACCTACCCCGGCTTTCTGACGGCGGTCTATGAAATCTATCACAGGGGCCTGACGTCGCTGGAAGAAATCACGAAAGACGGTGAGGAAGTCTCCCTCTTCGGCGCCGATGTAGTTGTGGAAACCAATTTCCTGAAAGCCGAGCGAGTGGCGCAGGGCTTCGAGAAAACTTGTGGCAAGACGGCGACGCGTTGGCTGTACCGCGCCTTCTTGTCCGATGATTCGGGCATGGAAATGAAACTTTTCACCTTCCTTCGAAGAGGTTTCCAACTGGGCAAGGGGATCTACGCTTATCAGAAGGAGCCCTGGGTGCAGGATATTCTCGATATGCAGCGGGAAGTGGGGAATGAAGCAGAGAAATTCCGCGGTATTTTGCGGTTCAGTGAGCTGGAAGAGGGCATGCTCTTCGCGGAGTGCGAGCCCACCCACGATGTGCTCCCCATCCTGGCGGTGCACTTCGAAGCCCGCCTATCGTCAGAGCGCTGGGCCATCTACGATAAGAAACGCCGCCGCGCTGCGGTCTACGAAGACGGCAAAGTCTCCCTGGTGTGGGTGGAGCATCCGGCGGAGCAGCTTGCCTATAGTGATAAGGAAATGGATTTCCGCAAGCTGTGGAGGAAATACTATCAGCACATGGCCATAGAGGAAAGAAGAAACCCCGCCCTTCGCCAGAATTTCCTGCCAAAGAAATATTGGGCCTATTTGACGGAGATGAATGGGGGATAGGGGATAAGGACGCATTTAGCGAAGCAGTCCAATGCGCCAAGCCCTCTTCTCTGAAGAGGGTGCCCGAAGGGCGGGTGATGCCGGCTTCATATAAAGCATCATCCGGCCTACGGCCACCTTCTTCAGGGAAGAAGGCAAAGCGAGGAAGCAGCGCGCGAGCCTTATCCCTTATCCCCTATCCCTATTCCCTTTTCATGCCTTCCCTCTATACCAAAGAATAAATCATAGGT
>CAVHZP010000003.1:0-31885 GCA_963640485.1 bacterium
ATCTACAAATAAAAGATTTCTTCCTGCAAAATCTATTTATATCTTTTTTATTATAACAGAAATGAAATGGTAGAGATGAAAAAATTTTGTAGTTTGGTAATCAGTGATCAGTAATCAGTGATCAGGAGTTAGTGGCAGTTGGAACCCATAATGGATGTGAGAATTGAAATTTGGGTAATTAGTAGTCAAGATTGCTTGGCGCTGGGCGAGAGCTATATCCAGATTACCGTCTATCAACCACTGACCACTAAATAGATATCCGTTTCGTCTCTATGTACGCACTGGCAAGAGATGCGTCCTGACTACTGAACACTGATTACTGATTACTAAACCAATAGCGTGATCATCTCTGCAAACAAAAACAGGCCTCAGAATAGCTCTGAAGCCTGCTCTTATCTGTATCGGATTAGCCTTCTACAGTGTTGGTTACCACCTGTTTGCCTTTATAGAAACCGCATACTGGGCATACATGATGAGGTTTTTTCAGTGCATGGCACTGTGGGCATTCCACAAGACCCGGAACAGTCAGTTTCCAATTGGCACGTCTCTTGTCGCGACGGGATCTAGAACTTTTTGTCTTCGGAACCGGCATTTTAGCACCTCCTTACCTATCGGCCGTTATGCCGTTTTAGTTTTCACTGCGAGCAGTGCTCTAATCAACTTAGAGAAAATTATCAACTTCAATATTATACGAGCTCACCGCGTCTTTGTCAAGGGAAAACATGTAGAGTTTATGGGCAATCAGTAGTCGGTAATCGGTAGTCGGTAGTCGGTTCGCGCTTACCGTAAGTGAGGAAGGAGGAGTGATGGTGCGGCGCACAAATCAGAAAGCGCCGCGAGTTTTGAAAATCAGCATGGTTCTCCAGTCCCCAGCAGGCATCACCCGCCCTTCGGGCACCCTCTTCTGAGAAGAGGGCTTTCTGCGCACAGAACCTTCTTATTGGTTAATCAGCGTCCTTGCCGTCTTTTTCAGTTTCATCAGCGCCTTGCCTTCGATCTGGCGGATGCGTTCGCGGGTGACGTCGAAGTATTTCCCTACCTCTTCTAGCGTTCTCGTCCTGCCGTCTTTGAGGCCGAAGCGGAGTTCTAGGACCTGGCGCTCTCTTTCAGTGAGGCCTTGCAGGAGTTCGTCGATTTGTTCTTTGAGCAGGATCGAGCCGGCTGCATCGTCAGGGGCGAGTGCGTCTACGTCTTCGATGAAGTCTCCCAGGTGGGAGTCGTCTTTTTCCCCAATCGGCGTTTCTAAGGAAATGGGGTCCTGGGCGATCTTTTTCACTTCGCGGATTTTCGCCACCGAGACGCCCATGGCTTTCGCCAATTCTTCGTTGTTCGGCTCTTTGCCATTTTCCTGGAGAAGCTGGCGGGAAATGCGGTTCATCTTATTGATGGTTTCCACCATGTGCACCGGCACGCGGATGGTGCGCGCCTGGTCGGCGATGGCGCGGGTGATGGCCTGGCGAATCCACCAGGTGGCGTAGGTGGAGAATTTGTAGCCCTTAGTGTAGTCGAATTTATCTACCGCTTTCAAGAGCCCCAGGTTTCCTTCCTGAATAAGATCCAAGAACTGGAGGCCGCGCCCCAGGTATTTCTTGGCGATGGAAACCACCAGGCGCAGATTGCGATCCGCCAGCTCTTTTTTCGCATCTTTGGCAGCGGCCTTCTCTTCGTCAGTAGCATCCACACGGCTGCCGGCTTCCACCACTTTCGCCAGCTCGATTTCCTCGTGGCTGTCTAAGAGTTTCAGCGCCCCGATTTCCTTCAAGTACATCTTCACCGGGTCGTCGATGGCGACGAAATTATCCACATCGGCGACAGCCTCGGCTTCAGCGGCCACTGCTTCCGCTTCTGCCGCCTCTTTCTCCAGCTCTTCCGACTCTATGTCGTCCAGGAAATCGAATTCGTCCTCTTCGATTTCTTCTTCGAAATTCACTTCCAGCTGATGGGAATGCAACGCTTCATACAGGTCAGACAGATCTTCCACTCCCAGATTTTGGGCAGAAACCAGCTCCATAATGTCTTTGTTTGCCACGGTACCGCCTTTGGATTTCTTTTTCAAATCTTGAATCCAACGCTCTAATTGTGCTGTCTGTACTGCCATCGTATTGTCCTCCATATCGGAAAACATAGCCCCGTAGGGAAAGGAAGAAATATAGGTATATTTCTATGAGAACGACCGGCCGGGGAATCCCGGGATTAAAGATATTTGAGACATTGAGATAATGAGAGAAGGAGATGATATGAACGCCATTTCCCGCTACCGAGCCTTCGGCTCGGCTATCCCCCGCCCTTCGGGCGCCCCAGCGCCATGATTTCTTTGGTCAGCTGAATGCAGAGTAATTGTTCTTTTTTTGCCTCTTCCGGGGCGGTATTCATGAGTTCTTGTACCTTCGCGGTGTGGAGGCGGTATTCTTTTTGCAAATATATCTTTTTAAGAGGCCAGATATATTCCTCCTTTGGCACCATGCCAGCCTCGCCTTCCTCCATCAGGAGCGCCGCCAGGAGCGGGATGTCTTCCCGAGGAAGTTGTTCTTCGATAGCTTCCTGTGTGATGTCTGCGCCTTCCAGAGAGGAAATCGCGGCGAAAAGCCGTTGGTGAAAAGGTTCGATGAATGCGTAGTTTTTCAGCTCTTCCCAACCTTCCGGCAGCATCTGGTAGCGGATGCAATATTTCAAAAATCCCGCTTCCAGTTTTTTCTGCTTCCGCAGCTGCGGCGTGGCGGTTGCCGTCGGCGCTTCTACGGTGGTGGCCTGGGAAATATAGACTTGTGAGTGGTTCTTTTTCGCGAAGGCTAGCGCTTCGCTGCGAATCATACCTTCGTCCATGTGCATGGCCCGCGCCATTTTGCGAATGAATGCATTGAACTGGAAGGTGTCTTGCTGCGCCAGAAGGACAGTGAACATATCGTCCAGAATGTGGTGCTGCCCATCTAGCGTGGTGGCATCGTACTGGCGACACAGGGCACCGAAAAGGTAGTCCAGCGCCGGCTGCGCCTGGTTCACTACTTCTATATACGCTTCACCACCATGAAGATTTACAAATTCGTCAGGATCTTTTCCCTCGCCCACCATGGCGACCCGCAGTTTCAGCCCCACAGAACCGGCAATTTCCAGGGCGCGCTTGGTGGCGTTCTGCCCCGCTGCGTCCATGTCGTAGGAGAAAACCACTTCATCGGCGTATTTCTTCAAAAGTCGAGCCTGCTCCACAGTGAACGCTGTCCCCAGGGACGCCACGGCATTCGTGACGCCATGGGCGTGAAGGGAAATGGCGTCCATGTAGCCTTCCACCATGATCGCCTGCCGCTTCTTGCGGATTTCCGGTAGCGCCTGGTAAATCGCAAAGAGGAGGCGGCGTTTATTGAAAATAGGACTTTCCGGTGAGTTTAAATACTTCGGCTTGCTATCATCCATGACGCGGCCGCCGAAAGCCACCACCTGCCCCTTGAGATCCAGGATAGGAAACATGCAACGATTGCGGAACACGTCATAGTAGCGGTTATTTTTATTAGCACAAAGCCCGGACGCCAGAAGGAGCCGCGGGTCGATTTGCTTCTTCGTAGTGAAATCGTTGTACAACCGCTGCCACTCCGGCGGCGCAAAGCCGAGCTTGAATTTCTCGATAGTTTCCATGGACAGATGACGCTTCTCGAAATACGCCATTCCGGTCTTCCCCATCTGCGTGCGGGTGAGGCAGGCGTGGAAATAGTCCCCCGCCAGCGCCGTCACTTCATAAAGCTTCTTCGTCATCGCCGCCCGCGCCCGCTCTTCCGGCGATACCTCAGCGGCCGGGATTTCCATGTGGGCGTAGTCCGCTAATTTTTCCACAGACTCGCGGAAGGTGAGATGCTCCATTTTTTCCAGGAAACTGAATACATCGCCACTGGCATGACAGCCGAAACAGTAGTAAAATCCTTTGTCCGCGGAAACAGAAAAAGACGGCGTCTTCTCTGGCCCGTGGAAGGGACAGGAAGCAAAATAGTATCTTCCTTTTTTCTTCAAAGTCACATAGGAGCCGATGATGTCCAGTATATTGACATTGTCTTTTAATCGCTGCAAAAATTCAGCATTGATGCCAGCCATAGACTCCTCCATTACAGCACAGGTAAGAAAAGCACCGATGACTTTCAGAAAACACAAAGGTACTTCCAGCATCGGTGCCATAATAATAAGTATGAATTTATAGTAAGTTAGTAATCAGTAGTCAGTGGTCGGTAGTCGGGTCACATAAAACGGCTCTCCCACTTTACTCCTCCACACCTTTTACGTCCCTAGTCAGCTCCTGCCAGCGAGCGGCCAGGATTTTCATGTAAATCGGCGCTTTGAGTCCAAAGGCCGCGAGACCGTAGCCGTCGGACATTTCTACCAGAAGCGTGCGGCCGTCATCGGTGACGCCGAAGTCCAGGGCGTAGCCTGCCGGCGCGGAATGGTACGCTGCCACCGCTTTCTTCAACACTTCCGCATCAGGGAATACATCCCATCTGCCTTTGTATGGCTTGAGGCCCACGATTTCCCCTTCCAGCACCCAAAGGCGCCATTCGGAAATGAAATGCACTTTCTGGCTGCACCATACATCGATATCTTCCAAACCACCGCCCAACTTGATCAAATCTTCCGATTTGTCCAGCACGGTGCCATGGAAACGCTTCACATCTTCTACAGGTTTCACAAACACGTGCCAGTCTTCTGCATGGCTGGTGATAGTGAAAAGCGTAGATTTCCAGATTTTTCTCCCCATAAAAGGAAGCAGCTCATCAGGATAATCCAATGGCGTGAGCTTCACGCCGAGCTGCTCGAGTGCCACTTTCACATCAGAGAAAGTGCCCACTACAGGATCATGAGGATCATTATCCGCGATAGAATAGACCGCCTTGTATGGTTGCACCGGAATTTCCAGCTCATTGCAACCGACATAGGCTGCGTAACAGCTGCTATCGTAAAATTCACCGGTATGCTTGATACGGATATAGGTCTTCATGAACTCACCCCTTCATAAGAAAATCAACGCGCGATTTTCTTAATCTTTTTTCACAAATTCAATGATACCATGTATGAGCGTTTTTGGCTAGAGGGAAGAGAGGGATATGAGATAAGGGATATGGGATAAGGCACGTTTGGCTGCTGCCCCACTACCGTCATTTATTGATCGCGTAACTGTTTACGACACTTTTAACGAAAACAAAAAACACCGGAGAAATGATTTTTCATTTCTCCGGCGTTTTGTCATTGCTGAATCGCAACCGTGAAAAAAGATTCTCGCGCCTGATTACGGATTACTGCCTACCGGCTACCGTATTTCTTACAGCAGTCCGCCGTAGTTTTCGAGCATCTGGCGAACGGTTTCTCTTTCCTTTTCAGTCGGTTCTACCATAGGCAGACGGAAGTGACCGCCGGGCTGACCGATGAGGTTGGTGGCCGTCTTGACCGGCGTCGGGCTGGCGGTGAAGAACATGCCTTTATTGATTTCATACATCTTGAGATGAAGGGCTCTTGCTTTTTCGAGATCGCCTTTTTCGAAAGCGTCCACCATAGCCAGCATATCGTCGCCGATAACGTGGCCGGATACAGAAATGATACCTACGCCACCGCACAGGAGTACCGGCAGTGTGAATGCGTCATCGCCGCTGTAAATCATGAAATCTTCCGGAAGAAGAGCTTTTTCTTTGGTGACCTGGTCCCAGCTGCCGGTAGCATCTTTGATGCCTACAACGTTCGGGCATTCGTCCACGATTCTCTTGATGGTTTCCGGCTGGATGGATACACCGGTTCTGCCCGGTACATTGTAAAGAATCAGCGGCAGGTCTACACCTTTCGCAATAGCGGTAAAGTGCTGGTACATGCCTTCCTGGTTTGGTTTTACATAGAAAGGAACGATGACGAGGGCAGAGTCAATGCCGGTTTCTTTGGCTTTCTGGCCAAAGGCAATGCTGTCTTTGGTGCTGATGGAGCCGATATTTCCCATGACCGGTACTTTCTTGCCTTCTGCATTTCTGCCGACAGCATCAACGATGAGCTTGTAGAGTTTCAGCTTTTCTTCTGCTGTCATGGTAGCGCCTTCGCCGGTGGTGCCGCCGACGAGAATGCCTTCGGAACCATGAGCCACCAGGTGCTTAGCCAGAGCCACTGCGCTTTCGTAATCAACAGCGCCGTCTTCGGTGAATGGAGTAATCATGGCCGTAATCACACGGCCGAACTTTGCAGTTGCCATATCATATATCTCCTTTATTAAAGTAATAATCGATAAGAAATATTCATATTATGCCCTCTTCTGGAAGAAGGCATAATTTCTTCTTAGAGCATATCGTGAGCGATCATGTATTCAGCGATCTGCAGTGTGTTCAGTGCAGCGCCCTTGCGGATCTGGTCGCCGGAAACCCAAAGGTTGATACCGTTCGGGTTCACCAGGTCTTTTCTGATGCGGCCCACAGCCACGTCCGTCTTGTCAGAGGTGTCGAGAGGCATGGGGTAAATCATATTTTTCACATCATCTACCAGTTCTGCGCCTTCGAAGCCATCGATAGCCGCCTTCACCTGTTCTACGGTCAGCGGTTCTTCCGTTTCGATGTAAATGGATTCTGCATGGCTTCTTGCCACCGGAACGCGGACAGCGGTCGGAGTGACGCCGATTTCATCGTCATGCATGATTTTATGGGTTTCATTCACCATTTTCATTTCTTCCTTGGTGTAATCGTTGTCCAGGAAGATATCAATCTGAGGAATCAGGTTGTAAGCAATCTGATAATGTTTCGGAAGGCTGGCAGACGGAAGAATCTTCGGTTCGTAGGATTCGCCTTTCGCAAAAGCAGCGGCTTCCTCATAGAGTTCATCGATGCCTTCTTTGCCGGCACCGGATACAGCCTGGTAGGTGCTGACGACAATGCGTTTGATGCGAGAGAGGTCATAAATCGGTTTCAGCGCCATCAGCATAATGATGGTGGAGCAGTTCGGATTGGCGATGATGCCTTTGTGCTTAGCAATATCTTCCGGGTTGATTTCCGGGATAACCAGCGGCACTTCCGGATCCATACGGAAGGCGGAAGAGTTATCGATGACCACAGCGCCTCTCTTAGCAGCTTCCGGAGCCAGGGTCTTGCTGATGCTGCCGCCAGCGAAGAGAGCTACGTCGATGTTTTCGAAAGATTCCGGTTTCGCTTCTTCTACGGTGTATTCTTTACCACAAACCATCAACTTTTTGCCGGCAGAACGTTTCGATGCCAACAGCTTCAAGGAAGCGAACTGGAAATTTCTTTCTTCAAACAGACGGATAAATTCCTGCCCTACGGCACCGGTGGCGCCGAGAACGGCTACGCGCGGGAGTTTACTCATGATGCACCTCGATTAATCTAAATAATTTTCAAGTCCGTATACGAAACCTTTGACTTCTACGACCTTTTTGCAAGCCAGCATGACGCCGGGCATGAAGGATTTGCGATCCAGGGAGTCGTGACGGAGGGTCAGGATTTCCCCATGGCCGCCAAAGAGCACTTCCTGGTGTGCCACATAGCCGGGGAGACGGACGGAGTGAATGGTGATGCCTTCGTATTTCCCGCCTCTTGCGCCCGGGAGACTTTCTTTCGTTTCGTCCGGTTCCGGAGCCTGTGTGCGGGCAGCTGCCATCATTTCAGCGGTGAGCTTCGCAGTGCCGGAAGGAGCGTCGTATTTGTGATTGTGATGGAGTTCAATGATTTCTGCGTTTGGCATGTATTTGGAAATTTCTGCAGACACTTTCATAAGAAGCACAGCGCCCAGAGAGAAATTCGGTGCTACCAATCCATTGGTGCCGGATTTCGCAGCGATGCCAGCGAGCTCTTCTCTCTGGTCTGCGGTGAGGCCAGTGGTGCCGATGACGATATTCACGCCATTTTCCAGTACATATTTCGCATTAGCATAAATGACTTTCGGGCTGGTGAAATCCACCACCACATCCGGTTTGACTTTCGCGAATGCGTCTGCCAGAGAACCTTCGATGACAACCCCATTGTGTCCAACGCCGATCACTTCTCCCAAGTCTTTGCCGGCTGCGCCAATATCCACAGCCCCGCAAATCTCCAATCCTTCTTCTGCCAGGACCGAGCGGACCACTTCACTGCCCATACGTCCGGCAGCGCCATTTACCAATACTTGAATCATAACTAACTCCTCCTTTTATAGCCTCAAAGGAGATACCTCCCCCTCTGTGGTTTACTAATTTAAAACAATGGTAGTATAAAAATGAAAAAGCGTCAATAGGCGAATTGCAATTATGTCATGGTTTCATGCACTTTTAGGAAATACGGGATTATGAACGCTATCGATTTAGTAATCAGTAATCGGTAGGTGGTAGACAGGGGGCGTTTGACTCTTCAGCCAAACGCCCCCTGTCTGCTGATCACTGAGGAAACACTGATTACTAAACCAATAGCGTCCCCCATTTATGGCAAATAAAAAACAGGGCATGCGCCCTGTTCCTTATTCTCCTGTTTTTCCGTAGCGTTTGTTGAATTTTTCGATACGGCCACGAGCCTTACCGAAACGCTGCTGTCCTGTATAGAACGGATGGGATTTGCTGCTGATATCAATATTAATCAGCGGGTATTCATTGCCATCTTCCCATTTTACAGTCTGGTTGGAAGTTGCTGTAGAACGGGTCAGGAAAGAGTAGTCAGCACCGATATCACGGAAAACGACTGGATGATAATCCGGATGAAGTCCCTTCTTCACTTGTTGCACCTCATTTCAACTATATAGATAATTCTTTGCTATTATAACAAACGACATTCTCAAATGCAAGAAGGAAATGTGCAAAATTGAAAAAAGTAAGCACTCCGGTTCAGGATTCCAGTTTAGACCACAGAGACATTCTCCATTGACTTGGTATAACCCCCGAACCAGGAGCTTTTTCAACGCTCCTTTTAGCAAGACAATCATTGCAAAAAGGATTTACTTTCAAACTTTATTTCCCTGCTTGCAGAGCGGCTTCCTGGATCATGTGGACAGTGACGGTATTGAATTCCACTGGAGCTTCCAGGGCTTTGACTTCCTTGAAGCCTACGCCGAGCTTGCCGGTGTAGTAACCGATGACTTCGCCTTTAGCATCAATCTTCACAGCATAGATGGTCTTATCTTCCCCTATGCCCACCAGGCGGTAAGCGCCGGGTGGCGAGATGACACGCCAGGAGCTATCGTCGCCGTTGAACGTGTACATGATGCCTTGCTGTGCGTCGTCGTAGAAGAGGCGGTCTTCGTCGTAGAAGACCGCAATCTTTCCGATGTGGGAAGACTGCACGTAAATGCGGCGGGTGTCGTAGTTCGCATCGGTGCGGTAGATGCGATAGAGGCCTTTACCCACTTCCATTTTCATGTAAACCGCATTGGTAGCGGTAGAGTATGCCACATCTACAATCTTCGCATTTCTCGGAAGGTCATTGATGGGAGCATCAGACTCGTGTGTGGTACCTTCAGGATTGTAGCGGGCGAGGGTCACGTCCCAGCGACCGCCTTTCCAGTTGAGGGGATAGAGAGCCATGAGCGCCAGATTTCTATCGGGCATCCATTCAAAGAAGGAAACGCCCTGTTTCTTCAGGTCCACGCGCTGTGGATGGCTAAGGTCATCTGCTTTGTAGATAGTAACGGCGTCTGCAGAGACGTCGGCCATGTATTTGTAATCGAAGGAGTAGAAGGCTTTGCCTTTGACATTGATGGAGCTGTAGAGTTTTCTGCCGACTTTGTCAGCGGCTTCTGCCACCTTTTCTTTCATATCGGACATGTCGTAGTCTTCACTGGAGAGCGGCGCAAAGAGGACTTGGTCCATGTAAATGTAAGCGCCTGCCTGCACGCCTACGCCAAGGACAAAGCAGATCAGCACTTGCAGTAATTTTTTCTTCACTTTGTCCTCCTTATTTCACGATAAATGCGGTAGGAATCATGCGCTCACCCAGAAGGTCGGCGGGCTTATTCACCACTTTGCCATTGTAGTAGAGGGTGGTGGAAGAACCGCCGTCCAGGTTCGCCGCGATGTAGGCATCATTTTCGTAAAGAATGTTCTGCGCATCTACGAGAGTCGCGCCTATACTGTATCCCGGCTGGCGTCCGTCAATGACAAGGAAAAGGATGGTACCGTCTTTTTTCTGCCCAATGGCAGAGCGCGGGGAAATCCCCCATCCACCGTCGCCACTTTTGATGACTTTCTGTCCATTGATGATAAGCGGCGGACCAAAGGTAATGCCTTCCGTGGCGCCGAGGTCACGAAGTTCTTTCTTGTTGTAGTTGCCGGCGATGAGGTTGCCGTTTCTGGTCATGCCTACAAAATCAACGCGTTCCTGGTCATCTACCTGCTGGCCCAGGAGGTATTTCCCTTCGTGAAGAATAAAGCCATAGGGCAAACGGCCGATGCCGGTGCCATTAGGATCATAGAAACCGCCGCCATTAATGGCTGCTACGGCATTGTTCATCTGAGCGATATGCGAGGTGGTGTCGCCTTTTTCATTGATATCTGCGGCTGTAGCCACCTGGATACGGCTGGGATTCGGGATTTCCAGAAGATAACCCACGAAACGGGATGTTTCAATTTTCTTCAGATTCAGGCTGGAGTCTGTCCGCGGCTTGAAGGTGAAGACCGTCTGCCGATCGGTGGTTGTAACAGTACCAAGGATCTGGTTCAGCTCGTCCTGGTTGTAGAGCCAGGTGATGTACTGGGGGTGGCGGGAACGCATGATGGCGCCCACCACCGCTCTCTTCAGATTGCCAAATGGCCCGAAGAGTACCACAATGGGCGAGGTAATGAGGAAAAAGACCAGGGTGACCAAAATGAATTTGACCACGATGTTGTTGAAAATTTTCATTCTTGCTCCTTAGAAAATAAGAGGGAGATAGTAGTCGATAATCAGTAGTCAGTAGCCAGGACACGTTACCTGCTCACCCACGATCATGAGCCTGCAGGTAAGCAAACCCCGATTACCGACCACTAGCTACTTTTTAAATCGGTGTGTAATTATCTTTCGTCAGTCTTTCCAGGAAGCGGGCGAGGGAAATATCATTTCCTATATACGCTCTCTTCAAATCATAGGGGTAGCTACCTACATGGACGCGACCGGCGTCAGTGGTGACGGCCATCTGGATGCCTGCTTTTTTACAGATGTCGATGACTTCTTCGTCGTAGTCACCATAGGGATAGGCGAGCCAGAGGTTATCGATACCAAGCTGGTACTTTAGCGCCTGGTTGGCACCCACGATTTCCTTTTCCTTCTCTGCCCGGGTAGCCAGGTTGTGAAGTTTCGGGTGGGACAACGTGTGGGATGCGATGGTGACAGCGTGGCTGTCTGCCATTTCCTTCAGCTGCGCCCAGGTCATACGGTTATTCGGTTTGCCCACATCATCGGTGATAACGAAGAGGGTCCAGGGAAATCCGTATTCCTTCATCAGTGGATACACGATGCTATAGCTGTCTGCGTAGCCATCGTCGAAGGTAATGCACACCGGTTTCTCCGGAAGCGCTGCGCCTTTGGTCACGTAATCATAGAGTTCCTGCATGGTGATGGGATGATACCCATGGTCGCGAAGGTAATTCATCTGGATGCGCAGATTCGCTTCGCTCATAATGGCCGCATTGCCGCCCTGGTCGCCGATCATGTGATACATGAGTACAGACACGCCTTCCGGCACACTGTATTTCACATCACTTCCCCGATGAACGACAGCCACGCCGGGCTTCAAATTGGGATCCGCCGGCGCTTTGGGAGCAGCCGCTTGCGACGCAGCCACCTGCGAAGACGCAGAAGGCTGCGTCTCGTCTCCGCACCCTGCCATGGCAAATGCGCCAAGAGTGAGCAGAGCCGCTGCCGCTAAAGCACTTGCGCTCTTCGTTATTCTTGCTGGGAATTTCAATTTCAAACTCCTTTTATACAAAACTCGATAGTCATCCTATTTTGACATACATGATTCATTTTACTACGATTGCAAGAGAAAATCAAAAAGATAACGGACGATATTCTAACGCGAGAGTCAGAACAGCATCCAGTGATCGGTAGTCGGTGGTCAGTGGTCAGTAGTCGGTAGTCGGTAGTCGGGGCGCGATTACCTGCTTCCTCATCGTAGCCGTAAACCGTTATCCGACAAACGAAGAACGAGCATGAAGAAGTAGCTGGCATGCCTTATCCCCCATCGCCATTCTGTGCTATAATGAAGTATCTATTTATAGAGAGGGTATTCCCCATGGAAAGGAATTGTATGAAATACATAAAAATACTACTGGCTTTTTTATTTTTGATTTCCTTTAGCCTCACCGCCGAAGCGGCCAAGTCGGAAATCACAGATCTTCGCTGGACGTCGCGCAATGACGGCGACCCGCCTTTTGTGCGCATCGCCATCGATCTCTCCAACGCGGTGCGTGCCGAAGCGGCTATGGACAGCGCCGGAAAAAATTTCGAATTGCTTTTGAAAGATACCACCATGGGAAAAGCAAAGGCGCAGTACGATATGGACGCTCGTGCCATCGAGTACGCTACAGTTTCTGAAAAAGATGGCGACACCTACCTGGACGTGGCACTCTCGAAATCGCAGAGCATCGATGACATCCGCGTCTTTGCATTGCGCCCCGATAGCAAGCAAGGGAAATCCCATCGCCTGGTGGTAGACATCCCGATACCGGGAGCCAAGCAGACCTACAAGAAGGCTGCTGCCACAGCGGAAATGAAAGATGCCAAAGCAGTCCCCAAAAAGAAAGATAAAAAAATCACAGCCACTCCGGTGAAGAAGGAAACCAGCTCCGCCTCCGGTCCTCTGAAAGGCAAAATCATCTGCCTTGACCCGGGTCACGGCGGTACCGACGTGGGCGCCATCGGTAAAAAAAGCGGCAAGGACATCTATGAAAAGGATATCACGCTCTCCATTGCCCTGCCCCTCCGCGACTTGCTCACCGCTGCCGGCGCGAAAGTCATCATGACCCGCACCACTGACAAAGATGTATACGGCCCCTGGTCCACGTCCGTGCAGGAGCTACAGGCACGCTGCGACGTAGCAAATAAGGCGAACGCCGACGCTTTCGTTTCCATCCACATCGACTCCTTCTCCAATGGTTCCGTCGATGGCACCACTGCTTACTACTACGGAAAAACCGGGAAAGATTTGCTCCTGGCGCAGATGATGCACCAGGCCACTATGAGCGGGCTTGCCATTCCTGATCGCGGCGTGAAGTCCAACGATTTCTACGTGAATGTAAATACCAAAATGCCATCGGTCCTGATGGAAATGGGCTTCATCACCAACAGCCACCGCCTGCAGATGCTCACCTCCACCTGGGGTCCCAAGAGCATCGCCAAAAGTTTCTACAACGGACTCCTCAATTATTTTGCAGCCATCTAAGGACAAGCCATGAATAAACTCTACACACTCAGCGCCGCCCTGCTCATCACCCTCGCCCTGGCAGGTTGCGGAAATGGTGGAAATACACCGCCCGCCCAGAGCCTCACGCAAAAGGCCACTTCCGCCCAGACCGCGCCGGCGGAAAAGGAAACGACTCTCACCTACTACCAGGCCAGCGAAGACGGGCTTCACATCCTCAAAAAGGAAACCAAGGTGAAAGCCGGCGACCACACTGCGCAAAATGCTATCCGAGAAATGCTCCGCGCTGACCGCAAAGCCAAGTACCCCATTCTCCCCGCTGGTCTTGACCTCAAAAGCATCCACATCGAAGATGGCAGCACCGCCACTGCGAACTTCACCAAAGAGCTAAACCAGCTGAAGAGCGAAACCGGTCAGTCCCTCTTCATCGCCATGGTCGTAGACACTTTGACTGAATTTCCTAATGTTCAGCGCGTAGAGTTCCGCGCCGAAGGGAAATTGGTGCAATTCCAGATCGATATGAGAAAGCAGTTTTTGCGAGATGAGAGCTATATTTCGAAAAATAAAACGTAGTAATTTGGTAGTCGGTGGTCGGTAATCGGTAGTCGGGACGCAATTCCCGCTATTCATAAGTAGAGGGCGTACCACTATGTGAGAATGGCGTCAATCGCGCCCTGACTACCGACTACCGACCACCGACTACTAAGCCCCCACCGCATAGCACACTATATACATTCCTATTTCTATAGACAAAATCCCCCATTCTTGCTATGATAAGGACAAATTAACTTGTATTATTATAAGGAGTTGGTACGGCTATGCCCTATGACGAGCGGACAGTAGGAGAACTAAGCGAATCTGCAGAAATTACCCCGATGGGGATTCAGTTGGAAGTGAATGCGGAGATTTTCAATACCCTTCACAACCTGCTATGTACACTGAAAGGCGAGAAAGAAATCTCTCCTGCTGATGAAAAGAGACTTCACCAGTTGTGGCGCAATACAGTCCATGAAATGGCGATGATTGAGCTCCGAAGGGGCCATGGGTTTGCCATGTCTGAGCAAGTGTCCATGCTGCGCGAAGCCTATGATATCGAGACCAAGTACATTGCGGATCAGATTTTCCGGCCCATCAGCCATACCAAGCTGACTAAAAAGCTCATCGAAAAGGAAACGGCCATCGATGAAGAAGCGATGAATGCGCTTTTCGAAAAGACCATCTGGCCTTCCATTCGCGAAGGGAAATCCGGCGGGCAGAAACGGCCCATGGCCTTCATCATTGCCGGGCAGCCCGGCGCCGGGAAGACCCGCATGTCCTCCATGATCATCGAAGAGTATGAGGGAAATATCGTGCAGTCCATGGGCGATAATTTCCGCGGCTTCCATCCCCGTTACAAGGAACTGGTGAAGAAATACGGTCAGTACTGCACCTATTTTTCCCGGGAGCAGGGGCAATATTTCTCAGACTTGGCCATGAAACGGGCCGCCGAAGGACGCTACCACATCCTGCAGGAAGGCTCCCTGGAAGATGTAGCGCACACCAAAGAATACATCCGCTACCTGAAAGACATGGGCTACACCATCTGCGTGCTCCTCCGCGCCTGCCCAAAGAAGGAAAGCTGGAAGGCCATCCATCAGCTCTTCCTGCAGCAGCGCCTTAAAGCGCCGGGGCTCTCCCGCCTTATCACCAAAGAGCATCACGACAAGGCGTGCCTGTCCTTCCTTTCTGCCACCAATGATTTGATTGCCCAGAATCTGATGGATCGCCTCATCATCAAGAGCCCGAAAGGACTTCTCTATGATAGTGACGATATGCCCACCGAACGGGTCAGCGAACTGTTGGCGAAGCGAATGGTAAAATAGTAGTCGGTAGTCGGTAGTCAGTGGCTAGTGGCGAGTACCGTATAGCACATAAGCTGCAAGGATTTCCTTGCAGCTTTTTCTATAGGAAGATGATTTTCATGAACTTACAAGCGAAACAGCTATTTCTATCCGAAGCGAAGAAACTTTCTCTGGACGCCTGCGGCGTATGCAATGCCTCTATGGACGAAGCGTTATCAGAAATTCTCCGCGCTGCCGGCGATGTCCCCTTTACGCCCGAAGCGGCGCAGCGGCTGGGATGCAGGCGCCCTCCTCCCCGGCAGCCAGTCGGTGATGGTGATTCTATTCCCTTACAAGCCGCAGGAAATAGAGGAAGGAAATATTGCCCTCTACGCCCGGCCGCGGGACTATCACAAAATCAATCACCAATATCTCGCGAAACTCATAGGCGCCATGAAAGCCGCCTACCCGGAGGAGGAATTTCTACCACTGGTCGACACGTCTCCCCTGGTGGATCGCTGGCTCGCTTATCAAGCGGGGCTGGGATTCTTCGGCAAAAATCACTGCCTCATCCACCCCCGCTACGGCTCTTACGTCACCATCGGCGCTATCTTGACTACCTTAGCCATGCCCGCAGGCAGCCCTCTCTCTCTGTCCTGCGGAGACTGCCGCCTCTGCCTTTCCCGCTGCCCCGGCCACGCCATTTCCGAGACCCGCCTCACTCCCTGGCGCTGCAAATCCTACCTCACCCAAAAGAAAGAAGCGCTCACGGAAGAGGAAATCCAAGTCCTCACCGCCACGCCCTACATCTTTGGCTGCGACGAATGCCAGCGCCATTGCCCCTACAACGAGACCGCCCTCCCCTCTCCCCTGCCGGAAATTCAAGAACTCCGCATCCCCTTCCTTTCCCTGGAGGACCTCGCCGCCTGCTCGAATCGTAGCTTTGAGAAACTTTACAAAGACTACGCCTTCGCCTGGCGGGGGCGGAAAGTGTTGCTGCGGAATGGGGAACTTCTAGAAAAAAAGGATAAGGGATAAGGGACATGGGATAAGGCGCATTTGACTGCATAGGCAAATGCGCCAAGCCCTCTTCACTGAAAGAGGGTGGCCATCTCCCGCTACAGTCAAGCGCGCCTTATCCCTTATCCCCTATCCCTTATCCCTAAAGCACAAAACCCGCCATGAAAGCCAAATCTTTCACAGCGGTTTTTTGTTTGCTTTTTATTTCTTATAATTATTTTCGTCATCCCACCAATAAATGCCCTTCAGCTTCGGGAGCACTTTCTTGTGGAAGGTCGGTACCTTCACGCCTTCTTTCAACTGTCTTTCATAGTCCTTCAAGCAGGCGCTGGCCTGTGGGAAGAGAATGAGGATAGCGGTCACGTTGGTGAGTACCATGAATGCCATGAAGAGGTCCGCCAGGTTCCACACCAGCGGTAGGTCGGCAATGGAGCCCCAGAAAATCATGCCAGCGATGCACACGCGGAACAGATTCAGCGGCCATTTCTTGTGAGACAAGTGACCGATATTGATTTCCCCATAGTAGTAGTTACCGATGAGAGAGGTAAAGGCGAAGAGGAAAATCAGAATGGATACGGCCTTCGGCGCCCAAGGTCCGAAGTACTGCGCCAGGTCCCACTGGATGAGCTCGATGCCCGTGAGACCGGTGGCCGCATAGTCGCCGGTCAGGAGCACAATGAATGCAGACGCGGAACAAATGAAGAGCGTATCTACATACACGCCAAAGGCCTGGATCAGCCCCTGCACCGCCGGATGGCTGGCATCGGCAGAAGCTGCAGCGTTCGGCACAGAACCTTCGCCGGCTTCGTTGGAGAAAAGTCCACGCTTAAAGCCAGTCAGCACAGCCGCGCCCATGCCGCCGCCAAAAACAGCCTGGAAATCAAAAGCATCGCGGAAAATGATAGCGAAAGCCCGCGGCATTTCTGTGATGTTATAAAGCATAATACCGATGGTAATGAGGATATAGAACCCTGCCATGATCGGCACCATCCATTCGGTGACACGAGCAATGCGCCCCATGCCGCCGCAGATGACCAACATCGCCAGCACCGTCACACAGCCGCCCACCATCATGCGGTCAGCTCCCAGCGCAGAGGACAGCGCCAGGGCGATGGTATTGGATTGCACGGAATTGTAAATCATACCGTAGGTCACGGAAATCAGAATTGCAAAAAGCGCAGCCCACAAGCCATGGCCCAGACCATTTTTCAGATAATACGCCGGACCGCCACGGAAACCGCTGCCGTCTTCTCTCGGCACTTTATAAATCTGTGCCAGCGTACTTTCTACGAAACCCGTCGCGGAGCCAATGACAGCAATGAACCACATCCAGAAAATTGCCCCCGGCCCGCCGGAGGTCACAGCGATCGCGATGCCGGCGATATTGCCCACGCCTACGCGAGAAGCCGTGCTGACGCAAAATGCCTGGAACGGGGAAATCTCATTTCCCGATGTCTTCGTGCCCGCCGAGTGAGCGATGAGCTGAAACATCTTCCTAAAGTAGCGAATCTGCACCGCCCGGGTGCGTACCGTGAAATAAAATCCGGCGCCTACCAATAAAATGATAATCACCGATGACCATAGAAACCCATTGATTTCTGAAACGATTGCATTCAGTGCTTCCATAAATCCCTCCCATTAAGAACCACATTCAACCAATTCGCAAAATGCTTTTTTATTATAGCCTTTTACCGTAGCATAGACAAATTAAAAATAAACATAGTTGAAATAGGGGTACAAAAATAAGTTTGCAAGAAAAAACGCAAGGCCCAAGTTTTTAGGTTCGAGATGCTACACATCTTGTGCCTAAAAATGGGCCTTGCGCCTTTCCAGGGAAAGCTCTATTCTCCCATCAAGTTCTTGATTTCTTCCAGAAACTTTCCCTTCTGCCGATAACCGACGATGCGGCCCTGCTCTTCGCCCTCCTTATAGAGAATAAAGGTAGGAATCCCCTGGATATGAAAGCCTTCCACCAGCTCATCAAGCTCGTCTACTTCCATACGGCAAATGGAGAGCTTTCCTTCATAGGCTTCCGCTGCCGCCGCAATGGTGGGTGCCATGACCTGGCAAGGCCGGCACCACGCCGCCCATAGATCCAAAAGCACATAGCCCTTGGCTTCGCCCACCAGGCGGTCTAAGTCATATTCTGAATGAATATCTTCTATCATTCGTTCTCCCTTCTTTTGGAAAACATCAACTACGCTCGGCCTATCTGCATTCTATCTATAACTTGCTGTACATGCTGCGGGGTCTGACCTACCGCCTTAGCAATAAAATCCACGGGCATATGCAGCTCGAATAAATTCAAAATGACAAGCCGGCTATTTTCTTCGCACCCCTCTTCCCTAGCTTCTTTCAACTCCATTGCGTATTTCATATATTCTCGCCTCGTTTCATCGTGTTTCTTCACGTGCAACGCGTCTTGAATCTCACTCTTCCTATCCGTTTATGCATTCGGAAGGTACACATTGCTGTAGCTACTTGCTCATGACCATATACACTTCTCTATGGGGATTTCCACTATCTTCTACGATGACTTCATGATGCACCAAATTCTTCAGCTTTGCGCTCCACTCCTCCTGCGAGAGCAGCTTTGCCACTTCTTTCTCGCACTGGATCAGAAGGTCCGTCTTGAAATATCCCTGGGCGCTCCGATTTCGAAGATCTTCCAGAATTTTCCCCGCCATAGTTTCTACCGAGAGGATACGACCTTCGCCTTTGCAAAGGGGACAAGTATCATAGTAATTTTGCCACAGGCGGTGAACAGTGCGTTTCCGGGTCATTTCGACGAGGCCCAGGGAGGTCATACCGCAGACCACGGTCTTCACCCGGTCTTTCCGGACTTCCTCTTTCAGGAGCTGCACCAGTTCATTCTGCTGGCTTTTCTTTTCCATATCAATGAAATCGATCATGATGATGCCGCCGATGCCGCGCAGGCGGATTTGCCGCGCGATTTCAGGCACCGCGCTGCGATTGATGAGGTACGCCAATTCGCCATGTGGCATATTCCCTTTGAAAGAGCCGGAATTCACATCAATGGCGGTCAGCGCTTCGGTGTAGTCGATGACAAGCGAGCCACCGGAAGGAAGCGCCACTTCTCTCTCAAAGAGTGCCTGGATTTCCTTGTCCACATGGAATTCGGTGAAGAGCGGCGCGCGGCCGGTGTAGTGATGGATTTTTTCGGCAGAAAATGCGCCTTCTCCCATTTGAGAAATCCGGGCAAAGGTTTCCTTGTCATCAATCCACAGGGATTCTATATCCGATGCGTCATAATCCCGCAAACATCTCACCGCCAGGTCGCCATCGCGATACAAGAGCGCCGGCGCCTTTTCCACTTTGTAGCGGCGGCTCACGATGCCTGCCATGTCAGCGAGATTTTGTAGATCTTCACCGAATGCAGCGGCATCTGCATTCTCCGCAGCAGTTCGGACAATGGCACCCATACCGGCAGGCGAAAGGCGGCTCGCTGCATCCCGCAACTCTTTCCGCTTCTCTTCGCTTCGGATTTTTTTAGACACGCCGATATAGCCGGTCCCCAGAAGCGCCACGGCGTATTTCCCTGCCAGAGAAATCTTTTCCGTCACCAGCGGGCCTTTGGTGTCAGTGCTGTCTTTTTCCACCTGCACCAGCACCGTGGCGCCTTCGGTGTGTGGCGTCTTCGCGAGGATATCCTTACTTCGCAGGAACGCATTCTTCCCTACACCGATGTCGATGAACATGCCATTGATGGACGGCACCACGTTCTTGATGACGCCTTTGTAGATGCGCCCCACCAGGTCGGTTTCTTCTGTCTTCTCTATGGAAATATCGGAAAGCCGCCCCTCTTCCAGGACCGCCAATACCATTTCTTCCGGCGTCACATGCAGAAGGAGCTGTTTCATTTCTTTGCTTTCACCCAATCTTTGAAAATATCTTTTTCAAATGGCGTCTGCCGTTTTCCGTTTTCATTGTGATAGGTGCCGGTACGGGAACAGATGAACGCATCGGTCACCCAGGGCAGACCGAAGGATTCGGACAGCATTTTCCATACGTCCTTGGGCTGCACGCTGCCGGTGTTGCTGCGAATGAGCGAAAAGGTGAGGTATGCCCGATTTCCTTCGATGCGCACTTTCATGGGCTCTAAGATCATGGGCTTCACGTCCATCTCACGGATTTTCTTCGGTGTCACTCGCTGATAGATGAAAGATTCCAGGCCATTGAATTTCTCGATGGCTTTCTCCGCCTCTTCCTGAGAAGCGCCTTCGGTCACCGGGCCTTCCATTTCGTAAGCTTCTTCGTTGAAGAAGGCGGCAAACTTCGGCCATTCCATTTCGGCTTCGATGATTTCATGAATCGTCATGCCGCGGGGCATCTGGGCGGTGAGTCGCTCCTTCACTTCTTCGATGGACATATCTTTTTCCAAACGGATTTCCATGTACAAAGGATCCGCCGTGACGCCTACCGCCAAAGCGGCGTCGAGGGCGATTTTCATATGGGGATTGAAGCCTTCTGAAAAGGCGATGGGAATCCCGGAGCGCACCACCACGCGTTCCATGGTGCGCAGGTAGTCCAGGTGGCCGAGGAAACGGAGCTCCTCACCTTTGCTTATAGATAAAAACAGCCTTTTCATGACCGGTCTCCTCTTTATGATCAATCAAATTCACGTCAATGATGGGACACACGCCGCAGCCGTTGCAGGACAGGTGGCGACAGTCGTGAGTGAGCACGCCTTTCTGGGCCAGACGCCATTCCTTCTTCAGATAATCTTTTGCCACGCCGCTGTCGATGTGGTCCCAGGGTTCCAATTCAAATTCATCACGCTGGCGCGCTGCGTAAAGGTCCGGGTCGATGCCGCACTCTTCGAAGCAGTCCATCCAGGTGTCGAAGTGGAAAAATTCAGTCCAACTGTCATATTCGCAGCCCTTTTCCCAGGCTTTGTAAATAACTTTGGAAAGCTGGCGGTCGCCTCGGGCGAGCACCGCTTCCAGGTAGCCGGTCTTCGCATCATGATACGCATACTTGATGTGGCGATTGGTGATAAGGCTCTTCAAATACTGCTGCTTGCGCTCGATTTCTTCTACGCTGCACTGGCTCATCCACTGGAAAGCCGTGAAAGGCTTCGGCACGAAGCTGGCCACGCTGATGGTGATGCGGCAGTCATAGCGTCCCTTCACTTCATGGTACAGCTCATGGATACGGTTCGCCAGGTCGGCGATGCCCTTCAAATCTTCATCGGTTTCCGTAGGAAGACCCATCATGAAATAGAGCTTCACCTTGCTCCAGCCATTCTGGAAAGCATTGCGGCAAGCGCCCATGATATTTTCTTCGGTGACCCCTTTATTGATGACGTCGCGAAGACGCTGGGTGCCCGCTTCCGGTGCCAACGTGAGGCCGCTCTTTCTGACCTGCTGAATTTTTTTCGCGATATCGATAGAGAAGCTGTCGACGCGCAGAGATGGCAGGCTGACACTGACCCTTTTGTCTTTGAAATTTTCCAGCAAATGATCCACCAGTTCCGGCAGGCAGGAGTAGTCTGCTGAAGAAAGGGACATGAGGGAAATCTCATTATAGCCGGTGTTTTTGATCAGCGTATCGGCGATTTCCTGGAGCCGCTTTTCACTCTTTTCGCGGACCGGGCGATAAATCATACCCGCCTGGCAGAAACGGCAACCGCGGCTGCAACCGCGGAACATTTCCAGTACCGCGCGGTCATGGACGATTTCGATATGCGGGAGAATCGGCTTGTCATCAATGTGCACATGCTCCACATCTTTGATGACCCGCTTCTTCACCGGGAACTGCGCCGCCTCGTCGATGGGTTTGATGGAGCGGAATACGCCATTGTCATAGTAGGAAACTTCATAGAGAGACGGTGCATAGCAACCTTCGATCCGCGCGATGCGGCGAATGATTTCCTTGCGGCCTCCGGGTTTCCCTTCGGCTTTCCAGGCTTTTATGATATCCACCATTTCCC
The DNA here is from genome assembly GCA_963640485.1 of bacterium. Taxonomy (GTDB): domain Bacteria; phylum Bacillota; class Negativicutes; order Veillonellales; family Dialisteraceae; genus Dialister. The sequence goes on from CAVHZP010000003.1 coordinate 22,105, forward strand.
CTACCGCTTCTTCGGATTCGCCAATAAAGAAGACATCGAAGAAATCCGCCACCGGCTCTGCATTGTACACGCAAGGACCGCCGGAAACGACGATGGGATCCTCGTCAGTGCGGTCTTTCGCCCATACCGGGATACCTGCCATGTCAATCATATTCAAAATGTTGGTATAGCACATTTCATAAGGCATGGTGAAGCCCAGGACATCGAAGTCCTTCACCGGACACTTGTTTTCCAATGTAAAAAGAGGAATGTGCTTTTCCTTCATCATGGCTTCCATGTCCACCCAGGGCGCATAGACACGCTCTGCCAAAGCATCTTCTCTGGCATTGATGACGCTGTAAATAATTTTCAGCCCCAAATGGCTCATAGCCACTTCGTAGACATCGGGGAAAGCCAAAGCCACTTTCACCGGGATTTTCTCATGATCCTTCACCACGCTATTCCATTCGCCGCCGATATAGCGCGCCGGTTTCTGGATATGCATGAGCCATACAGGATCGATGGTTACACGATTCATTTCTTACTCCTAATCAAACATCAGCTTTTTACGCCGCAAATAAATATTCATCAAAAGACCGACACAAAGGATATTCATCAAAAGCGCCGAGCCGCCGTAACTCATAAAAGGCAGCGGTATCCCGGTGACCGGCATGATGCCCAGGGTCATTCCTACATTGATGAAGATCTCAAAAAGCCACATGGAAAAAATCCCACAGGCCAAAAGACTGCCAAATGCATCTCCCGAAGCACGGGAAATCATGATGGTTCTATACAAAAGGATAAAATAGAGGAACAATACGAAAATCGCTCCCACAAAGCCCAACTCTTCCCCGATAACCGAGAAAATAAAGTCTGTGTGATTTTCCGGCAGGAAATTGAGCTGGCTCTGGGTACCTTCGAAAAGGCCTTGCCCGATGAAGCCGCCGCTGCCAATGGAAATCTTGGACTGAATCACGTGGTAGCCGGAGCCGTAAGGATCCACTTCCGGATCCAAAAGCACCAGGATACGCATTTTCTGGTAGCTATGAAGAACGAAAATCCAAATCAGCGGAAATGTGGCCACCAGCGCTATGAACGCCCGCTGCACCAGCTTCATTCGAAGGCCGCAGATATACAGCATGCCGAAGGTGATGGCCGCAAAGACAAGGCTGGTGCCCAAATCCGGCTGAATAAAAATCAAAAGTGTAGGTAGTGCCATCAAAGCGGCCACCGGTAAAAGGCTTTTCCAGGTTTGAAATCCACTCTTATTATTCGCCAGAAGCCGGGCAAGGCAGATAATCATAAAAAGCTTCGCAAATTCCGAAGGCTGCAACGTAAATGGCCCGATCTGGATCCAGCGCTGCGCCCCCAGGGCACTGGTGCCTGCAAACTTCACTACCAGAAGGAGGATTGCATTGATACCATAGAGCACCGGCACCCAGTGATACAGTTTCCTGTAATCAAAGTGAAGGGCCACCGCCGCGATAACGATACCTCCCACCATGAAGACCCCTTGCTTCATGACGAAATCAAATTGCCCCGGTGTACCATCCACATTCGCATGGGTAGCACTGGCAATAATCAAAAGGCATATCACGCCCAGCGCCAACACCGACAAGAGAAGAGTGCTATCGATGCGGCGCCAATAACGAATCAAATTCATAGGCCCTTATCTCCTCCTGTGCCATCTGTAAGCGGCGCTCCCGGACTGCCAGGAGAGCCCCTTCACCTTCACGGGCTTGGGTTTTGTCCGTTCTCCATCAGCTGCGGAAATGAGTTTCTCATAGCGGGAAATGGAAATCTCCCGCCCGCCGAAAGCTGCTTTTTCAAAAAGAGACAGCGCCTCAGCAAAAGCGCCTTTGGCGCTATAGTCCAAAAGCTCGCCCTGATGCGCCAGACGATCCGCCTCTTCAGAATAGGGAATCACACCGGAGAGATATTCTTCCTCCATGGTTTCCATCATATCCCGCAGGGAAATCTTCGTCTCGTCGATATTCGAAAATTGATTCAAAAGGAAAGAGCATTTCCCTTCCCGCCCACCGAAGGCAAGAAGCTGCTCTGCATTTCTTTTCGACGCCCAGGACGGCGCCACCACCAGGAAGAGGCGGTCTGACACCTTCGCCGCGTAGCGGATGCCATCGCCCTTTCCGGCGGGGCAATCCATCAGGATATAGTCATAGGCATCTTTCACATCTTCCAATACCGTATCTATGGCAGCAGCGAAAATGGTTTCCCACACATCCGACGGCGCGGCGGGAAGGAAATCCAATCCCTCTGCTGCCGGAAGTACCACATCAGAGAGGAAACATTTTCCCTTGGCGAAATCCAAAATGTGATAGAAACAATCGTTTTCCAGTCCCAGGATCAGGTCCATATTTCTCATACCCATATCTCCGTCGATGAGTAGGACCTTCTTCCCTTTGCGGGAAAGATGGATGCCGAAGGCGGCGGCCAGGAGCGTCTTCCCTACCCCGCCTTTACCGGATGCGAAAGAAAGTATCTTAGCCATGGGTCTTTCCCTCCGTCTTCTTTTGCTCCGTCTCTTTCAGCTTCTGCGGTGAATAGTCACCCAGGTGGAAATAGGCATCCATCATTTGCTTGACTACCGGCGCTGCCGATTCGGCGCCGAAACCACTGTGCTCGAACATACAGAGGATTACAATTTCCGGCTTTTCCACCGGTCCGTAAGCCACAAACCAGCCATTATCAAGACCATTGGTCTCCGCAGTACCGGATTTCCCGGCCAGCGCAATGGGATACTTTTCAAAAATCAGCCCGCCGGTACCATCTTTGCCCATAACCATGCGAAGGCCCGTATGAATGGCATCCAAGGTATCCTTAGAAACCGGTAGACTTCCGATTTTAGTGGGCGAAAAGATTTTGAGCGGCGTGCCGTCCAGGGCATCGATGCGGCTCACCAGGTAAGGCTGGTAGCGGAAACCGCCATTGGCGATGGCGGCATAGACCATAGCCATCTGGAGCGGCGTCGTCAGTGTGTAACTCTGACCGATGGCGGCGTCCATGGTTTCACCCAAGTACCAATCCTGCTGGAATACTTTGAGCTTGTAAGCTTCGCTGGCTACATTGCCATCACTCTCGCCGGCCAGGTCTACGCCGGTCGCTTTTCCCAAGCCAAATTCTTCTGCCATCTTGGAAATCCGGTCGATTCCCGCGCGGCGTCCCATTTCATAGAAATAGACGTTATCCGACTTTTCGATGGCTTCATAGAAATTGATCCAGCCAAAGGCTTCGCCTTCGGAATTTCGTTTATCTACGATCCAATGCTTGCCGTTATCGAAAATCCGTTCCTCCGGCGTCGTCACTTTCGCTTCCAGTGCTGCCGCGCCGGTGATGACTTTGAAGAGCGAGCCCGGCGGATACATGGAGGCAATGGTACGGTTTTGGAGCGGGTGATTGGGATTGTTAATGATTTCATTCCAATCCTTCGAGGAAATCCCCTTGCTGAACCGGTTCGGATCATAGCTCGGCCAGCTCGCCATAGCAAGGATCGCCCCGCTATTGGGATCAAGTGCCACAGCCGATGCGCCGGTAGGCGATACACCGGATTCCTGGAGAATTTTCACTTGGGCGATCATCGCATCTTCTGCCGCTTTCTGCAGCTCCGAGTCCAGCGTGAGACGCACACTATTTCCTGTCATTGCCGGCGCCCCTGCCACATAGCGGACCGGCTGGCCCGATGCATTGACTTCTACGGTCCTCATGCCCGGCTTGCCTTCCAGGTATTCATTGTACTGATTTTCCAGACCTGCGCGGCCGATGAGCTGCGCCGTGGTGTAAGGATTGCCATTGGCATCTCTATCATCCGGTCCCGCCTCGCCCACGTACCCAAGCACCTGGGCACCGGCGATACCGAAGGGATATTCGCGGAGCGGATTCACTTCGATTTCAACGCCCGGGAATTCGTCTTTCTTCTCTTCGATTTCCGTGGCCACATCAATGCTCACATCATTGGCGATATAAATCGAACCAAAGGCGAGCTTGTTGTCTTCGATTTTCTTTTTGATATCCGCGCCGGGTATGTGAAGAAGCGCAGAAAGCTTCTGAATTGTTTCCTCAGAAAGTGTATTTCCTTTGCGATCCAGCGGCATGATGACACTGTAGGCGGAGCGGGAACCGGCCATGATGACCCCATTGCGGTCATACATGACCCCGCGGTTCGCCTGCATAGGGAGGTGGCGGATGCGGTTGCCATCGGCCTCCTCCTTATAGTAATTTCCCTGGATCACCTGCATGAAAAAGAGGCGGGTCCCCAGGATCAGGAGAAGAATCATGGCCACATAAATCATACGGGCATAGCGAGACTCCTCCGTATTTTTCAAAAGCCCTGACAAAATGGAGGGCACACGCTTTTTCACCATCGCGTCTTCCCCTCCTTTTTCATAGCCCATAAGGGATGATGGAAAAACAGCATCGCTGCTGCATTAACCAGTATAAAAGGAAATCCCATATAAAAAATATACGACACCGCCAGCTGCCGGCTCTGGGCGCACCACATGACGAAGGCGGAGAGCAAAAGATCCAACACCGATGCCAACGTAATGGCGATCAAGGAAATATACCAGTGCTTATTGTATCGTTCCTTTCCCAATGCCAGGTACAGCGCGGCAATGGCGAGATACGGCAAGAGGTGCAGCCCGAAAAGATTTCCGATCACAATATCCTGCAAAAGGCCGCCGATGACAGCCAAAGTCAAAGCCGTGCGGTTATCGAAAATCAAAGTGGCAAGCACTACCACCACCAGCCACAAGTCCGGCTGTGTCATGCCATTAAAGAAAAAAGGAATCACCGAAGATTGCAGCAGAAATACAAGGAACGTAAGCGCTGCCAAGGCATAACGGCTCATCGCTTCTCACCTGCCTGCTGCTTGTTTGGATTCATAGGCGGTTCTTTCTTCATCGGCTTCGTCAGAATACTTTCCGGCGCCGTTTTCTGGATATGATCCGTAATTATGAAAACTTCTTCCAAATGGGAGAAATCCGCCGCCGGTGTGATGCGCGCCACCAGAGTACCGGCAATCTCATCGATTTCTACCTGCTCCACCGTACCGATTACCATGCCTTTGGGATACACACCACCGTAACCGGAAGCCACGATGGTATCACCCTTGATCACGTCCGCTTCCTTCGGCAGATTCACAAAAAGAAGCTCGCCTAAATGACCGCTATTTCCGGAAACCATGGATACTACCCGGGAGGCAGGACGCTGCACGATACCGCCCACCGAAGTACGGGGGTCCAAAAGGAGCTGCACTCTCGCCGAATTGGCATAGACTTCACTCACAAATCCCACCAGCCCTGTCGGCACGATGACGGGCATGTATTTCCGGATGCCACTCTCTTCGCCGCGGTCGATGACCAGTGTCTGTGTCCAAGTGCCGTAGTCGCGGGAAATTACAGACGCCCCGGACAAATGATACTGGGTATAGCCCTGCTTGAAGGATAGCAGCTCTTTCAAGCGGATATTCTCCGCCAGGATTTCACTGTACCGTGCCTGCTCCGCGCGGAGGCTTTCATTTTCCTTCTTCAATTCGTCCAGGGAATCCCAGTTGTTCCACATTTCTTCGAGCATGGCGATACCATGCTCCCCGGTCTGGGCGCCGCGACTTACAGTGTACTGAAAGGGTGCGGCCCCAATCGAAAGCGGCTGCGACACGAAGGGAATATATTCTCTATGACGCCAAAACCATCCACAAAGTCCCATGAAGAGAAATAAGGAAATGGCGGCTATCATCTTTTTCTTTCCAAAAAATAGCACGATCAAGTACCTCCGTAGTACTTTTCGCCGTTTTCCACAAGAAGCGGCAATGTCTGATACACTTCCAGCGCCCGATAGCAGCCCAGGGCGCTCACGTCGCCCGGACGCTCAGCCACCGTCACCGGCATGGAAAGCTCCGCTGAAAGCCAGCCGGCCAGGCCGTCTAAGAGCGCGCTCCCGCCGGAAAGGAGAATCCCATTTTTCAAAAGATCCCCTGCCATATCCGGCGATGCCTGCCGCAACACCTGGCGAATCAGCCGAAGCAGCGGCTGCAAAACCCGGTGAAGCACCGGCCGCATTTCATCCAACGTCAGCTCCACCACCACTTCTACGCCATCCTGCAACCGCCGTCCCCGAATGGTGAAGCTGGGACGATCCACCGCCGCATCCAGGGAAATCATTTCACTCTTCAGCTTCTCCGCCTGAGTGATACCAATGAGCATCCGGTAGCGTTCCTGCATATAGCGACAAATACCGATATCAATGTGATGGCCGCCGAAGGGAATGGTCCCCTTCCCCACCACGCCGCCGCAGCTATAGAACCCGGCGTCGGTCACATCGCGACCCATGACCAGAGAGAAAAGCACCGAAGGACGCTGCAATTCTCGCCCCGCGCCGATCGCTGCCGCTGCCGGAGACGGGATCAGATACACCTGCTGCGCCCCCGCATGAATCAAAGCATCCACCAGCGCATGCCGCGTCACCGAGCTCACTTCCCCGGGAATGGCAATCATCACCGTCGGCCGGCTCACAGAACGGTGAAGAGATTTGCGAATAAAAAAACGAAGCATCGCCTTCGCCATCTCATAATCCGCAATCATGCCATTCTGCACTGGCCACTCCAGAGACACATTCCCCGGCGCCTGGTGATACCGAATCATCGCATCGGTACCGAAGCCCAGGATGTGCCCATCCATGGAGTCCACCGCCACCGTGCTCGACTCGGCCAAAATCATTTTATTTTCCTTATATATACGAATCTGCGAAGACCCCAGGTCCACGCCAATCCAATTGGACAAACCCTTAAAGGCTTTCATTTCTCTACCTCTCGTCGATAAAAGATTAGCTCTATCATTGTATCATGTTTAGGGGGAAAAATACAGGAAAACCGTAGGGTGCAGCTCCTGCTGGAGGCTACTTGGTAGCATTACCGCCAGGAATTTTGAGTAATCAGTAATTAGTGGTTAGTAGTCAGGACGCATTTGACGCCACCCTCACATAACGATAGCTTCGATGTGTGAGCATAACACCAAATGCGTCCTGATCACTGACCACTGATTACTGATCACTAAATCTCTATCCTTTTTTGAAATAAACATCCAACCGATCGATTTGGAAATACGCCTCCAGCTCGGTGAAATCCTTTTTGTGAATCGGATTTTCTTTGAACGTAAAAAATTTCTGCGTTTTACCGGCGAAGGAAATGGAAATTTCTCCATCGGAAATCGCTGCGAGTGCGTTGGTGACTTCTTTGGAAATATTTTCTCTGCTTCGAATGGGGAAGAGGCCGGTGATGGTTGCCTCTTGCCGAAGGGCATCCACGGCGTCCGTGGCGCGCTTTCTTTTATTGCGATAGTGATTCATTTCCTTTTGCAAATGTTCCGTCGCCCAACCGACGTAAACGTAGTAGCCCGCGGGGGCAATGGCCCCTTCGATTTCTTTTTCCTCTTTCACTTCCAACACCAGGAGGTACGCGCCTCTGTCTCCGCCCTCGCTCTCGATGGCGGCCCTTGACGAGGGCAGGAGCTGCGCTTCCTCAGGCATGCAGAAATCCGGCGTCCAGGTGATGGCGGCAGCTTTCCAGTCCACAACGTCCATAGCCTCCCCAAAGGCGGCGGCGAAGTCCGGGTCTGTGTGCATATCCGGCAGAAACCAGCGGGCGTGACTATCATGTACCAGGATTAAAAGCCCCGCGTGCTCTCCGGCCTTCGCCATCTCGGTCAAGTGGCGAATGTGCTTCACGCCGCGCTCGGTGGGCGCATCGGGAAACATGGCCCCCTTCTCGGCGGACAAACTGCATGACTTTACTTCCACAGGAAAAGTTTCTCCCGTGTCCCGGTGGCAAAGGAGCAGGTCGAAGCGGGAGTCCCCCATGGTCACTTCCCTCCGCGCCACGAAATAGTCTTCCCAGCCGGGGATTTTCCCGTGATTCACCAGATGCGCTGCCACGTCATTGCAGCGGGCGGTGTCAAGATAGAAAATGGTTTCTCCTTTTTCTACGCCGATAACGCGGTAAGCGGTGCGGGACTTGGGATTGTCGTTCGGCGTCACGTACATGGTGACACCAGGAAAAAGCAGCTCCCGCATGCGCCCCGGGTTTGGCATATGGCAAAGCTCCACCTTCCCATCGATTTCTATATGGGACACAAAGCGATTTGGCCGATCAACGAACCGCCCGCGCAAGATGGTGGGATATATTTTTTCTTTCATTGATTTCTCCTATGAAAAAAGCCCCTGATTACAGAGGCATTTTACGTTTGGTATGTAGTGATCAGTAATCAGTGGTCAGTAGTCAGGGCACATGTAGCGCTTGTCGTCCAATGCGCCCTGACTACTAATCACTGACCACTGATCACTAACCTTCTCTAAGAAATTCGTCCAGCACTGCCAGAGCACGTTCAGAGATTTTGAGATTCTTTTCTCTCTTCGGCACTCGCACGCCCAGTGGCGGGATGAGGCCGAAGTTTACGTTCATGGGCTGGAAATTTTTTCCTTCGAAGTGGGAAATGTAATGGCACAGAGCACCGATAGCAGTTTCCCTTGGGAATGGCTTCGGCTCTTCGCCTTTGAAGCGGGCAGCGGCACTATAGGCAGCGGTGATGCCGGAAGCGGCGGACTCTATGTAACCTTCCACACCGGTCATCTGTCCGGCAAAGAAGAGGCCCTCTCTCTTGCGGCTTTCCATGGTGGCGAAGAGAAGATCCGGCGAATCGATGTAAGTATTTCTATGCATCACACCGTAGCGAATGAATTCCGCGTGAGCGAGGCCGGGAATCATGCCGAAGACCCGCTTCTGCTCGCCCCACTTCAGATGGGTCTGGAAGCCGACGATGTTGTACATGGTGTCTTCTTCATTGTCCCGCCGGAGCTGCACCACCGCATAAGGATCCTTCCCGGTTCTCGGATCAGGCAGTCCCACCGGTTTCATAGGGCCAAAGCGCATGGTGTCTTCGCCACGGGCTGCCATGACTTCGATAGGCATACAGCCTTCGAATACTTTTTTATTTTCAAAGCCATGGACTGGCGCCATTTCCGCCTGGCACAGGGCTTCGCGGAAAGCTTTGTATTCTTCTTCGTTCATGGGACAATTCAAGTACGCTGCTTCGCCTTTGTTGTAGCGAGACATGCAGTACACCACATCCATGTCCAGCGACTCTTTCGTCACGATGGGCGCTGCGGCATCGTAGAAATGGAATCCTTCACCACCGCAGAAAGCTTCGATATCTTCCGCCAGCTTTCCTTCGGTCAAAGGACCGGTAGCGATGATGACGATGCCTTCCTTCGGGATTTCTTCGATTTCCTTTTCCACCACAGTAATGAGCGGGTGATTCTTCACTTTTTCCGTCACTGCCTGGGCATATCCCATGCGGTCCACCGCCAGGGCGCCGCCGGCCGGTACACTGTGTGTGTCCGCCGCGTCCATGATGACGGAGTGGAGGCGCCGCATTTCTTCTTTCAAAAGTCCCACCGCATTGGTGAGGCCGGCAGCCCGGAGCGAATTGCTGCACACCAATTCGCCGAAGTAAGCGGTATGGTGCGCCGGCGTCTGCTTCAACGGACGCATTTCGATGAGCTGCACAGGGATTCCCATTTCCGCCAGCTGCCAGGCTGCTTCACTACCCGCAAGCCCCGCGCCGACGACGGTTACATATTTATTTTCTGGATTCACTTTTTATTCCTCAGTTTTCTTTGTTTTTCTGGTTGTTCTCTTCGGTGCTTCCTAAGGAAACACTGATTAAATCGAAGAATCTAAAATCATACGAATTTTTATGCAATACTTCGTCAAAGAAATCCTCAAATAGCTCAC
>CAVHZP010000004.1:0-30934 GCA_963640485.1 bacterium
CCCTTGGAGAAGGGTCGCCCGATAGGGCCGGATAGAAATGCACCGAAGGTGCATAATCAGCAGTAGCCCCAAAAATGTTGGTGTTTGCGTACAGTTTTGTATGATACCGTTATTGCGCGGGATACGCCTTCGGCGTATTTCTATCCGGCGCCTTTGGCGCGACCCTTCTCCAAGGGTCTACTTCTTGAGGTTAGCGTCACATAATGATTCTAACTACTGGCATTTAATACATTTGATTGGTAGCGAAAATCGCGTCCCGACTACCGACTACCGACTACTGATTACAAAACCGATAGCGGTAACCACGCTACACTACATATGCCTATACAGCCCAATAACCTTCCCACGAATGATAACTTCTTTAGAAATAATCGGCATATAGTCATCGTTTTCCGGCTGCAGGCGGATGTGGTCTTCTTCTTTGTAGAAACGTTTTACCGTAGCGTCTTCGTTTCCTACCAGCGCCACTACGATATCACCGTCGTGGGCGTTGTCCTGTTCGGAGACGATGAGGTAGTCGCCTTCGCAGATGCCGGCGTTGATCATGCTATCGCCGCGAACCACCAGCATGAAGCAGTTGTTATCTTTGCCGATGAGTTCCGCCGGCAGGGGATAGACTGACTCCATCTGCTCGTCGGCGAGAATGGGTTCGCCGGCGCGGACGGTGCCCACCAAAGGCATGGGAATCATTTTCTTGCGGCGCCAGGTGTCGGCCACCACTTCGATGGCGCGGGAAGATTCCGGATTTTTGCGGATAGCACCTTTTTCTTCCAGACGGGCGAGGTAGTTATGCACCGTAGACGTAGAGCGCAGCCCCACGGCCTGGCAGATTTCACGGACAGTGGGCGGGAAGCCGCTCTCCCAGATTTTGGTACGGATAAAATTCAAAATCGACTCTTCCCGGCTGGTCAGTGCATTGGAGGATTCTTTTTTTCGCATGGTTAGATGTCCTTTCCTTTTTTGTTTAGGGATAAGGGATAGGGGATAAGGGATAAGACGCATTTAGCGGTTTCGCCAATTTGCCTTCTCACTTGAAGAGGGCTTGATGCATTTGGCTAAGCAGTCAGATGCGTCCTTATCCCCTATCCCTTGTCCCTTATCCCTAAACCAACAACGTATTTTTGCTAAGTCCATTATACTACACCCTCGCGTAAAAGAAAACATTTGTTTATCACCGATTCTCAAGAAATATTTCTCGCGGAAATTTCCGCGGGCCTTCATTTCTAATGTTCTGTTCTCTTGTTCGCCCTTTCTTCATGAAGTAATATAATCACAGAGAGCAAGAGTAACGAAAGGAAAGACTGGAGGCAACGATGAGAAAAGCGATTTGGATCTTGATAGCGACTATCCTTTTTTGTGGATGGAGCGTGAACGCGGATACAGTGAATGGCGAGAAAACCTATGAATGGGTGACTGTGCAGGAGAATGATACTCTCTGGGATATTGCGGCCCGCAAAGTGGATAACCGCATGGATATCCGCAAGTACATTTATGAAGTGGAGCAGCTGAACAACATCAAAAATCCCGGCGCCCTGACGCCGGGGAAAAGGCTCAAACTCCCTGCGGTAACAGAATAAGAGACGATGTGTTCGCCAAACGGACATACTAAAAGAGCGGGAAAGCGCGAGGAGCGTTTTCCCGCTCTTTTTTGGTGGGCTTTTTAGGGCTGGGTGGTTTTAGGGATAAGGGATAGGGGATAAGGGATAAGGAATAAGGCGCGTTTAGCGGCTTCATCGATTTGCCTTCTTCATTGAAGAAGGTGGCTGCTAGGCCGGATGATGCCTTTGAGAGTGAGGCGCGGTGGCTCACTTTCACAAGCATCACCCGCCCTCCGGGCACCCTCTTCAGAGAAGAGGGCTTGATACGTTTGACGAAGCGGCCAAATGCGTCCTGACTACTGACCACTGATTACTGATTACTAAACCACTAGCCCCATTTCATTTCCTTTCCTATCCTATCACATCAAATTGACTATGCCTGGCCGTGATGGTAGTATTGAGTATAGAAAAATTCACTTTTTGCGTTTCTTTTTGAGATGCATATATTTTTATGTGGATGGACCTTATATGATACTGACTTATGGGGATTCAAAGACCGGGCTGGTGCGGAAGAGCAATGAGGATGCCATAGGCTATGACATTCCGGGGCTTTACGTGCTGGCGGATGGCATGGGCGGCTATGAAGGCGGCCAGGTGGCGAGTACGCTGGCGGTAGAGGCGGTGTCTGCCTTTTGGAAAGAGCAGGGCGATACGGAAATTTCCGAGAGCCTTTTGGAAGGCGCGATCCTTGCTGCCAATGACGCCATCTTGCAGAGAAAAAGCGAAGAGAAAAATCTTTGCTCTATGGGGACGACCCTGGTGGTGGCGGCGATTTCCGGGAAGGAACTTTTCTGGGCCCACGTGGGCGACAGCCGCCTCTACGTCTGGAAAGCGGGCGAGCTTAGCCAAATCACCGTGGATCACTCTTTTGTGATGGAATTGGTGGAGCAGGGGAAACTCACGAAAGACGCCATACGATTTCATCCGCGAAAGAATGAAATCACCCGCGCGGTCGGCGTGGATTCCTCGCTGAAAGTGGACACCGGCCATTTCTCTATAGAGGAAGGCCCTCTGCTTCTCCTTTGCAGCGATGGGCTCACCGGTATGGTTTCTGATGAGGAAATCGCGGAGCTCCTTTCCGCATCGCCGAGAGCGTCGCAGAAGGATTTGGAAATCCTAGGCGACGAGCTGATGGAAAGAGTGTATGAGGCAGGCGCGAAGGATAATGTGTCCTTTATTTTGGTTCAAACAGGTGGAAATAAATGATCGGAAAGCTTTTAGATGAACGGTATGAGCTGCTGAAAAAAATCGGCGCCGGCGGTATGGCAGATGTGTATATGGCAAAAGATATCCTGCTGGACCGGGTGGTGGCGGTCAAGATATTGCATAGCAGCTTTGCAGAAGATAATGATTTCGTCCTGCGTTTCCGTCATGAGGCGCAGGCGGCGGGGAAATTGACCCACCCCAATATTGTGGGGATTTACGATGTAGGCTGTGATGGGGACACCCACTATATCGTCATGGAACACGTGGAAGGGGAGACTCTGAAGCAGTACATCGACTCCCATGCCAATATCCCCATCGACACGGCGGTGCGCATCGCCATCGACATCGGAAATGCGCTAGAAGAAGCCCATAGAAATGGGATTATCCACTGTGATGTGAAGCCCCACAATATCCTTTTGACCGCGACCGGCAAGGTGAAAGTGACGGACTTCGGCATCGCTCGCGCCATCAATTCGTCCACGGTCATCGACAAGCAGTCCATTCTGGGCTCTGTCCATTACCTTTCGCCGGAACAGGCGTCGGGGGACCGGATCACTGAGAAGACGGATATTTATTCCCTGGGCATCGTGCTTTATGAAATGTTGACCCATCACCTGCCCTTTGAAGGGGAGACGGCGGTCAGCATCGCGCTGAAACATATGCAGGGCGACATCCCGCATCCTACGAAATACAATCCCGCCATTTCTCCGATGCTGGAAGAGTGTCTCCTGACAGCGCTGCAGAAAGACCCGCAGAAACGGTATCCCACAGTGGCGGATTTTATTTCCGAGCTGAAAATCGCCCAGGGCTTCACCACGACGATTTACAAGCCCGCCACCCATGATTTCAGTGCCATGACCCGGCCGATTCATAAGTCCGAAAGTCGTGGAAAAGCGCCGGTGAAGGAGAGTGCTGTCACTCGTTTTATAGGAAATATGCCGCAGAAATATATCTGGATCAGCATGGCGCTCCTTTTCGTGGTCTGCTTTGCCTGGGCGTTCTTTAGCTTCGGCAATTTCTGGAGCAGCGAAAATGTGTCGGTCCCCAATGTGGTAGGGAAACCGGTGGAAGTGGCACAGACCACTTTGCAGAAGGCGAATCTTAAAGTATCCATTGACGAAATCGCCAGCGATGATGTGCCTACCGGGGAAGTTATTTCCCAGACGCCGAACGCCGGCAGCAGCGTGAAGACCCAGCGCATCATTCACTTGACCGTCAGCAAAGGCGGAAATACGCTGCTCATTCCGGATCTCAAGGGCCTCACTTTGGACGAAGCGAAGGAACGGCTGGAAAAACTGGGCCTCTCTCTGGGGGCCGTAGAAAATGGCAATGACCCGGATCAGCCTTCGGAAGTGATTATTTCCCAGAGCCCCGGCGCGTCTGCGAAAACCTCCAAAGGCAGCCATGTCAATATCGTCATCAATATGAAGCAGAAAGTCCATATCCCCAGCGTGGTGGGTATGTCCCTGTCTGACGCGAAGAATACGCTTTCTTCCATGAAGCTGGTGATTGGAAAAATCACCGCTGCTGAAGGTTCCAATGCGGAAGACCCGGAGGCCGTAGTTCTTGCCCAGGACCCGGCCAGCGGAGAAGTGCTCGATAGCCGCGTGGTGAATCTCACCGTCGGCGTGAAAGCGAAAGAGAAGAAGAGCGGCACCGTGAATATTTCCATCCCCAAAGGCGGCAACGCGCGGCAGGTGGATATTTATGTGGTCGATGATACCGGTAGACGCACTGTGTACAGCGGCAAAGCAAATCCGGACAGCACCGTGACCAAAGATGTATCGGGCACCGGCAAAGTGCGGGTGCAGGTGGTCATTGACGGCTCGGTAGTACAGGATCGGGAGCTGTGATCGTGAAAGGTATCATTTTAAAAAATCAAAATGGGTATTTTTCCATTCTCGGCGAAGGGGAGAAGCTCGCCCTTTGCCGTTCCCGCGGGAAATTGAAGCAGAAAACCAATATCCTGGTGGGAGACAAGGTGGAGTATGAGACCGACAAAGGCAGCGAAGCGGTGATTTCCAAAGTCTATCCGCGGAAAAATCAGCTTCACCGCCCGCCGGTGGCGAATATCGACCAGCTGGTCCTGGTCAGTGCCATCCGCACGCCGGATTTGAATATTTATCTCCTGGACAAGATGGTTCTTCTGGCAGAAGATGCGGACATCGAGCCCATCATCGTCATCAACAAATGTGATCTCGCCCACGAAGAAGCGGAGCGGGTGAAATCGTACTACGAAAAGGCGGGCTACGCCTGCTTCCTTACGTCTGCCGCCACCGGCGAAGGGGTGGAGGTCCTGAAAGCCCATCTCACGGGTCCCATCGTTTCCTTCTCCGGCCCTTCGGGGGCAGGGAAATCGAGCCTCCTGAACCAGATTCTGGAGGAAAGCCGTTTCGAGTCCGGCGCTGTGAGCCGGCAGACCGGCCGCGGTCGCACCACCACCCGCCACGCGGAATTGGTGAAAGCAAAATCCGGCGTCCTTTTGATGGATACGCCGGGGTATACGTTGCTGGATGTACTTCATATTTCTAAGGAAAATCTGCCCTATCTGTTCCGCGATTTCCGCCCGTACCTGGGGGAATGCCGTTTCAATAACTGCATCCACCATAAAGAGCCGGACTGCGCCGTCCGTGAGGCGGTGGAGAGCGGGGACATTCAGAAGCGGCGATATGAGTCTTATATAGAGGTTTTGGAAGAAATCAAATCTTCCGGAGACAGGAGGCCATTATGAAAATAGCACCATCCCTTTTATCCGCCGATTTTGCGAACCTGGCATCAGAATTGCAGGACATCGAAAGAGGAGGCGCCGACCTGGTCCACCTGGACGTGATGGATTACCACTTCGTGCCAAACCTCACCTTCGGCGCGCCCATCATCAAAGCCCTGCGTCCTCATACGAAACTCCCCTTCGACGTGCATCTCATGACCGAGCACCCGGAAACCTATTTCGCTGACCTGGAAAAAGCAGGGGCAGATATGATTTCCTTCCACGCCGAAGCTGCCGTGCATCACGACCGCCTGGTCCACGATATCCAGGAACGGGGCATGAAAGCCGGCATCGCTCTGAATCCCGGCACCCCGCTCGCTATGGTGGAAGAACTTCTCCCAATCCTCGACTTCGTCCTCATCATGTCCGTGAACCCGGGCTTCGGCGGCCAGAAATTTATCCCGTACTCTTTGGATAAGATTGCCCGCCTGAAAGAAATGGCCACCCGCATCGGCAGAAACGATCTGAATATCGAAGTAGACGGCGGCGTCACTTCCGCTAACGTAAAAGCCCTCGCTGAAGCTGGCGTGACCATCGCCGTGGCAGGATCCGCAGTCTTCGGGAAGGAAGATAGGAAAGCGGCGATTGAGGCGCTAAAGGTTTAGTAATCAGTAATTAGTAATCAGTGATCAGGGCGCAATTACCGTTACCAAACAATGAGTTGTAAATTAAAAAGAGCAGTGAAATATGATTCCTCGTCTTTCGCTGCTCTTTTCGTTTGCGATTCATTGTTTGCTAAACGGTAATTGCGTCCTGATTACTGACCACTGACTACTGACTACTTGATTACTAAAAAACAAAAAAGACTGTGCGACAGATACACAGTCTTTTTTATTTGGATTCAGAAAACTTACGCTATATGAGTCAGTAAGTGATTAGGCTTCAATTGTTACATTGGCAGCCTGAGGTCCTCTTGCACCATCAATAATTTCGAAATCGACCTTCTGGCCTTCATTCAGTGTTTTGAAGCCATCAGCCTGAATAGCAGAGAAATGAACGAAAACGTCGCCGCCTTCTTCTCTTTCAATAAAGCCGTAGCCTTTTTCTGCACTGAACCACTTAACTGTACCTTTCATGGGTATTCCTCCTAAAAAAATTACTTTCCTTGCTCTTACATGAGCATAAGACAACAATAACATAAAATGATAGTTCAGTCAATAAAAAACATAAGAAAAGCGCCGAAGGCGCTGGGGATTTTGTAGTCGGTAATCGGTAGTCGGTGGTCGGGCTCGCGTACCTGCTTTCCCCGTTCACCGTATAACCGTTGACCGATCCATTTAACGATAGCGGGAAATGAAGCTGTTCACGCTAAGCTGTATGTTCTCCATTTCCCGTTATCATTAAGAGCCGTCGGTAAACGGTTATACGGTGACACGGAAAACGGTAGTGGGGAAGCAGTCAAACGCGCCCCGATTACCGACCACCGACTACCGACTACTCATTCCGAGCACGGAAAAAAGACCTTGGACTTTGATTGTACGTAAGCGGGGCTCGGAATCGGTGTCGGTGTCATCATGTGTACCGAAGTACGGATGTCCTGAGCTATCGTCGGGGCTCGGCGAGTCGTGCAGTCAGGGAATCGAAAGGTCTATTTCCTTAAGTATTACGTTTTTTGTGCTATCACAGGACTCCGGGAGAATAGCACCAGCCCCTTCGTCCTGCCCGATGAGCATCAGCGCCTCGCAAGATCTTCCTTCGAAGGTCAGCGGTCCGTCCTGATTCATTAGCGCTAGAGATATCTTTGAATCGGACCACTGCCGGAAAAGGGCGTACACACGGTGCACTGAATTTCATGTCTATAGTATACAACAAGTCCTGTGAAAAAGTCTAGAGGGAAATAAAAATTCACATAGCGTTTCTGTCATGTGAATTGCAAGTGGTGCAGGGCGGTTATTAGCGGCGCTTGGTGAGATACAAGGGATAAGGGATAGGGGATAAGGGATAAGGAGGGCTAGTGCTACAAACTCACCGCTCGGCGCTATGCGCACAAAGCCCACGCATTTGGCGGAAGCGGGAGATGTTTCGCTGACCGTTCATCGCGGAACGCACTTTGCTTTTGGTGCCATGTTTCTCCAGCCCACCTTATCCCTTATCCCCTATCCCTTATCCCTAAGACCACAAGCGGCAGCAACACCATCTCCCTTATCCCTCCCGTCTGTGCTATAATATACAGTGTTTGTATTCTCATATCGAGGTGAAAATAAAATGATGCAACCCAATACGATCAGACATTACTTGAGTGAAGATGGCATCCGTCTCACGGTGGCAGATACATCTCATCTGTCTTTAGAAGCGGAGTCTATCCATCATTTGCCGCCGGCGGCTGCCATGGTACTGGCAAAGGCCATGACCGGCGCGGCGATTCTGATTAATGATTTCAAAAACCACGAAGGCATTACCCTGAAATGGGTGACTGGAAGTCCTATCGGCGTGATTCACGTGGATGCGTACGACGGACGATTCATTCGCGGTTTCCTGGACAATGCGGAAGGCGCTGAAGGGCTTCCCTGCGATACGCTCCACGAAGCAGCGCTGGTGAGCACGAAGGGGCAGCTTTTCGTGACCCGCTATTCTCTTTTAAAGCAGCCGTATACCAGTGCGGTCAATTTCCAGAACGGCGATATGTCCGCCTGCCTCACGGAGTATCTCAATACGTCGGAGCAGACGCTGTCGGCAGTGAAGCTGGATCTCCAGATGACGCCGGAAGGGGATATCATCCGCAGCGGCGGTTTCCTGGCGCAGCTCATGCCGAAGGGAAATATGGCGACCTTTGCGGAATTGTTCCGTGACCTGGACAAATGGGACCTCACGAAAGAGGATGGCGAAGAAGGTTCGCTGGAAAAACTCCTGGTGCAGGGAAAATTCCAAATCTTGAAAGACGGCCCGCTCTCTTTCCGCTGCACCTGCTCGGAAGACCGCATCCGCAGCACACTCATCACGTTGCCGGAAGGGGAGAAGGCAGAACTTCTCGAAGATCCGTCCATCGAAATCGTTTGCCCCTACTGCGATAAGAAATATACCATTCCCCAGGAACAGCTCAAGAAATGGTTTGATGAAGCGAAAGGAGCCAAGGCACAATGAAAAAAATAGCATTTATCGGTGGTACCGGCGTATACGATCCGGTGCTTTTGGATAATGTGACAGAGCACATCATTTACACCCCTTACGGGCCGGCGAAATATGAATCCGGTTTCTTTGAGGGCAAGGAAATCATCCACCTGGCGCGCCATGGCCTGCACCACACCATCCCGCCGCACAAGATCAATTACAAGGCAAACATTTTCGCGCTGAAAATGCTGGACGTGGGTGCCGTAGTCACCACCACCGCCGTAGGCTCTTTGAATCCGGACTACAAGCCCGGCGAACTGGTGCTGATTGACCAGTTCATCGACATGACCAAGAGCCGCGATGGCACTTTCTTCGATGGCAGCCTTTATAAAATCGCTCACATCGACATGACCCATCCCTATTGCGAATCCCTCAGAAAAGCCATCCTGGCATCGGGAGAGAAAGAGGGCATCGTGGTTCATCCCCATGGTACCTACATCTGCACGGAAGGCCCCCGCTTCGAGACGCCGGCAGAAATCAAAGCGTACCGCATGTGGGGCGCTGATGTAGTAGGCATGACCAATGCGCCGGAGTGCCAGCTGGCTAGAGAAGCGGAAATCTGCTACGCCACCATTTCCATGGTGACGAACTTTGCTGCCGGTATTTCTGACACCGAACTGACCCACCAGGAAGTACTGGACTGCATGGTGCAGAATGGCAAGAATATGCTCCGCATCGTGACCAACATTTTCAGTGACTATGATGTGGAAGCTGATTGCCACTGCCGCCACGCGGCTGAAGCCTTCGGAGGATTTCACGTATGAATGATGGCTTGAAACCGATCGAATGGACCGGCGATTCCTTCGTCTTTCTAGACCAGGTGATTCTTCCGGGCGACCTTGCCTATGTGGACGTCATCGAGTACCAGTGCATTGCTGACGCCATCCAGTGCCTTTCGGTCCGCGGGGCGCCGGCCATCGGCGTGGCTGCGGCCTATGCGGTGTATCTGGCTTACCTCAATTGCAAGAAGGAAGCGGATTTCGAGAAATCCTTCGACCAGGCTTGTGAATATATCCGAAATGCCCGTCCTACGGCGGTGAATCTGTCCTGGGCGGTAGACGAAATGCGAAAAGTCTATCTGTCCACACCGGCGGACCAGGCAGAGGAAGCGCTTCTTCGTCGGGCCAAGGAAATCGAGGCGGAAGACCAGGCCACTTGCCAGGCCATTGGCGACAATGGGGCGGATCTTTTCGCCGGCCGCAAAGACCTTCGCATCCTGACCCATTGCAACGCCGGCGCTTTGGCTACGGCAGGCATCGGCACCGCTCTCGGTGTCATTCGTATGCTCCACGAGAGAGGTCAGATTTTCTGTGTCTACGCCGATGAGACCCGCCCGCTTTTGCAGGGAAGCCGTCTCACTGCTACAGAACTCATGGAAGATGAAATCCCATGCTGCCTCATCTGCGACGATATGGCAGCGACCGTGATGCGAGATAAGAAAATCGACGCTATCATCGTAGGGGCGGATCGCATCGCAGCCAATGGCGATACGGCCAATAAAATCGGCACCTACGGCCTGGCGGTCCTGGCGGCATATCATCATATCCCGTTCTACATCGCCGCGCCGTTCTCCACCTTTGATTTTTCTATCCAGACAGGAAAGGAAATCGTCATCGAGGAAAGAGACGCCGACGAAGTGCGGAAAATCAATGGCGTCTACTCGGCGCCCAAAGACGTCCCTGTCTTTAACCCGGCTTTCGATGTGACTCCAGCGGAGCTCATCACCGGTATCATTACAGAAAAAGGCGTGCTCACCGCGCCTTACACCATTTCTTTAGCTGCCTATGAAAGGAGTATTTCTAAATGAGTGAATCTTTGAT
Source organism: bacterium (assembly GCA_963640485.1). GTDB lineage: Bacteria > Bacillota > Negativicutes > Veillonellales > Dialisteraceae > Dialister. Next base: position 10,500 of record CAVHZP010000004.1, read on the forward strand.
TCGTGATATTTCCCTTGCCGACGAAGGCATCCAGCGCATCCAGTGGGTGGAAAAATTCATGCCCGCACTGAACGCGCTTCGCGAAGAATTTTCCAAAGACCAGACCTTCAAAGGAAAGACCATCGTCATGTCCATTCATCTGGAAGCGAAGACCGCGTACCTGGCGCTGACCCTGCAGGCCGCCGGCGCCAACGTCATCTGCACCGGCAGCAACCCGCTGTCCACCCAGGACCCCATTGCAGCCGGCCTGGTGAAGAAGGGCGTCACTGTCTATGCATGGCATGGCTGCACCGAAGAAGAATACACCATGTTCCTGAACAAAGCGCTGGATCATATGCCTGACATCATCATCGACGACGGCGGCGACCTGGTGCACCTCCTCCATACCACCCGCAAAGAATGCCAGAAGAATCTGATCGGCGGCTCCGAAGAAACCACCACCGGCGTATACCGTCTGAAAATCCTGGAAAAGGAAAACAAACTGGAATTCCCGATGATCGCCGTCAATGATTCCTATTGCAAATACCTTTTCGATAATCGCTACGGCACCGGCCAGTCCGCCTGGGACGGCATCATCCGCAGCACAAACCTCACCGTCACCGGCAAGACCGCTGTCATCGCCGGCTATGGCTGGTGCGGCAAAGGCTGCGCTATGCGCGCCAAAGGCCTGGGTGCTCACGTCATCGTCACCGAAGTGGATCCCATCAAAGCCATCGAAGCTGTCATGGACGGTTTCGAAGTGATGCCTATGGACGAAGCAGCGAAAGTGGGGGACATTTTCCTCACTGTCACCGGAGATATCGACATTATCACAGAGAAACATTTCCTCTCTATGAAAGACGGCGCCATCTGTGCCAATGCCGGCCACTTTGACTGCGAAGTCAGCCGCACAGACCTGGAGCGCATCTGCGTGTCTCACTACGAAGCCAGAAAGAACATCGAAGGCTACCAGCTGGCTAACGGAAAGACCGTTTTCCTCATGGCAGAAGGCCGTCTGGTGAACCTGGCAGCCGGTGATGGACATCCGGCGGAAATCATGGATCTCTCCTTCGCCATGCAGACCCTGGCAGCCCGCTACCTCCTGCAGCACGGCAAGGAAATGAAACCGGCGGTATACACCCTGCCACACGAACTGGACACCCGCATCGCATCCATCAAACTGGCATCTATGGGCTACCAGATCGACGTACTCACCGAAGCTCAGAGAAAGTACCTGGGACTGGACTAAGGAGGCATCATGGCTGTACTCATTAAAAATATCGGCCTCTACAAAGACGGCAAAGTAGTAGAGAATCAGAATATTTCCATCGAAGGGAAATATATCAAAGACTTTCCGGCGGCTCCCAATGCCGAAGACTACGACGAAATCATCGACGGCAAAGGCATGATGGCCATGCCGGGCTTGGTAAATACCCACACCCACGTGGCCATGACCCTGTTCCGCAGCTACGCTGACGATATGGAACTCATGGACTGGCTGCAGAACAAAATCTGGCCGGCCGAAGAACATCTGGACGACGACATCGTTTACTGGGGCAGCACCCTGGCTTTCGCGGAAATGATCCGCGGCGGCACTACTGCCTTCTGCGACATGTACATGTTCATGGACTCCTGCGCCCAGGCAGCAGACAAAGCAGGCATTCGAGGAAATCTGGCCCGCGGCCTTGCTGGCGTCAGCCCCAATGCCCAGTCGGCACTGGAAGAAAATATCGACCTCTTCCACAAATGGAACGGCGCTGGCGACGGCCGCTTCAAAGTCATGCTGGGACCTCACGCACCATACACCTGCCCGTCGGCATACATTGTACAAGTTCGCGATGCCGGCATGAAACATGGCATCCCCATCCATATCCATCTCTCTGAAACCAGAGGAGAAGTGGAAACCTGCCTCGAGAAACACGGCAAGACGCCGATTGCTCTCATGAACGACCTGGGCCTCTTCGACCTGCCCACTTTGGCAGCGCACTGCGTCCACGTCACTGATGAAGACATCGCCATCATGAAAGAAAAACACGTGGCTGTAGCCCACAACCCCGGCAGCAATCTGAAACTCGCCTCCGGCATCGCACCGGTCACAAAAATGAGAAAAGCCGGCGTCACCGTAGGCCTCGGCACCGACGGCGCATCCAGCAACAACAAACTGGATATGTTTGCCGAAATGCGCCTGGCTGCGCTTATCCATAAAGCCAATGAATACGATCCCTTCGCCATCACCGCCGCTGAGGCCATGGAAATGGGCACCGTAGAAGGAGCGAAATGCCTGGGCTATGACAACCTGGGGAAATTAGAAAAAGGCGCCCTCGCCGACATCGTCCTGGTAGATAGAAGTGGCTTCCACTGGCAGCCCCGCTTCGATAGCGTCTCCCTCGCTGTCTACGCCGGCAACTCCATGGACGTAGACACCGTCATGATCAACGGCAAAACCGTCATGAGACACAAAGAATTCCTCACCATCGACGTAGAAAAGATGAAAGCAGAAGTGGCAAGAGTCACAGAGAAACTTTACGCCTTCAGCAAATAAGATGATGAGAGCCCTCTTCCCGGAAGAGGGTGATGCCTAAGCCTTCTTCCTTGAAGAAGGTGCCCGTAGGGCGGATGATGCCCATCAGCAAAGCAAAAACAGAACAGGCATTCTTTTGACGAGGAAATCCCCTCAAAAGAATGCCTGTTCTGTTTTTTATTTTCTAACGACAAAGCTATCTCCCCTGAAGAGGGTGCCCGTAGGGCGGGTGATGCTTACTCATTTTTTAAAATTCGCGGCGCTTTTTACTTTGTGCGATAGACACTCTTCCTTCGGAAGGGGGAGGGCCCGAAGGGCGGGGGTTGGGCTAGGAAGTAGCTTGAAGCATTTTGTTCATCAGGCCAGAGAGCGTAGTCCTTTGAGAGAAGCAATGCTGTAAATTAGGGGATTTAATGCTAAGGAGTAAGCATAGATTTGTTACGCTAGGGAAACACTGATTAAATCGCTTTTCATCTGACTTTCTGGCCCGATGGCGCAATACTTCGTCGGGATTCCCCTTACATACTTCGGTATGCGCGGGAAATTCCTCCTCGTCTTGCACCATCGGGCTGGTCAGAAATTCAGATGGCGATTTAATCAGTGTTTCCCTAGTCTCAAGGGGCTACGTTTTTACGCCGATGCAACAATCTGCTTCAAACTGCTGCGATAAATTCCTCAACTTAGCTTTACAGCTGACAGCTCCTCGCTATGAGAAAGCAGGCAAAATTTTATGGAATTTGCCGATTTCTGCACAAAAGGGCAGTATTTTGTGCTATAATGTTCTTTACAGAAGATGCAAGGGGAAATGATTTCCTCTTGGAAATAAAATTGAGTAAGGAGTATATAAAGTGGGATTTTCATTGATCAATATCGGCTTTGGAAACATGGCAGCCGCTGCCCGCGTCATGGCGATTATCAGCCCTGAATCGGCACCGGTGAAGCGCATGATCCAGGATTCCCGTGACAAAGGGGAACTCATCGATGCCACCTATGGGAGAAAAACGAGAGCAGTGCTTATCATGGACAGCGGGCAGATCATCCTGTCTGCCGTACAGCCTGAAACGATTTCTCACAGATTGACCAGCAAAGATATTGCCGGTGAAGGGGTGGATGAAAACTGATGGAAACTATGAAGAAAGATGAAGGGATTCTTTTGGTCGTCTCCGGGCCTAGCGGCGCCGGCAAGGGGACCATTTGCGATGCCATTCGCAAGCTGTATCCGGATCTCCAATACTCCGTATCTATGACCACCCGCGCGCCTAGAAATGGAGAAGTAGAAGGGGAGAGCTATTTCTTCCGCACCAATGAAGAATTTGAAAAACTGATTGCAGAAGATGCGTTCCTGGAATATGCCCGGGTCTATGACCACTACTACGGCACGCCGAAGAAGCGGGCGTTGGACATGATTAGCGATGGGAAATCGGTGCTTCTGGAAATCGATATCCAGGGCGCTATGCAGGTAAAGGAAAGATACCCGAAAGGCGTCTTCATTTACATCGTCCCGCCGTCGCTGGAAATCCTCTCCGGCCGTCTCCATGGCCGCGGTACCGATTCCGAAGAGGTCATCAAAAAACGCTTGGCCCAGATTACAGAAGAGCTGAAAATGGCTCATAAATATGACTATATCGTAGTGAATGATGTGCTCGAAGATGCAGTACGAAAGACCTGCTCCATCCTGGAAGCAGAGAGATGCAAGCTTTCCAGAAATGAAGGACAGGTTGAAACCATTTTCAAGCAGTATATTAACAAGGAGGTTCCCTTAAAATGATGTGCTATCCTTCTATCGACAGCCTGGTAAAGAAAGTAGATTCCAAATACACACTGGTTACTCTTTGCGCGCAGCGCGCCCGCGAATTGACCGACGGACAGACACCACTCATCGCAAATGCCGGTGACAAGAAGCCGGACACCATCGCTCTGGAAGAAATCTACGAAGATAAAATCACCTATTCTTTCAAGAAATAAAATCAAGTCAGGGATAGCAAAAGGCATCCCTGACTTTTAAGCGTTTAGAAAAGGAAAACAAGACATGTTTAAGGATAAACATATTGTAGTAGGTATTTCCGGTGGCATTGCTGCTTACAAAGCAGCAGGCCTGGTCAGTCAGCTGCGGCAGAAGGGGGCTGATGTGCACTGCATCATGACCGCCAACGCGGCCAAACTGGTGACGCCCATCACCTTCGGCGAACTCTCCGGCAATGACGTGACAGTAGATATGTTCGCCAATATCAGCAAATGGGATGTAGAACATATCGCATTGGCAAATCTGGCGGACCTTTTCATCATCGCGCCGGCTACGGCAGACATCATCGGCAAAGTAGCCAATGGCATCGCTGATGATATGCTCAGCACCACCATCATGGCCACCAAAGCACCGGTGCTTTTCGTGCCGTCTATGAATACCAATATGTATGAAAATCCGATTGTACAGGAAAATATGACCAAACTGTCCCGCTTCGGCTACCACTTCGTAGAACCGGAAAGCGGCCACCTGGCTTGTAATACCGCCGGTAAAGGTCGTTTCCCGGCGCTGGAAACCATCATGGATTCCGCAGAGAAATGCATCTATGGCCGCCATCTCCTGGCAGGGAAGAAGATCATCGTCTCCGCTGGCGGCACCCAGGAAAACATCGATCCTGTTCGCTACATCAGCAACCGCTCCAGTGGCCGTCAGGGCTACGCCATCGCCAAAGCTGCTGCCATGGAAGACGCCGATGTGACTTTGGTAAGCTGCACCACAGCGCTTCCGGTTCCGACCGGAGTGAAAGTGGTCTATGTCCGTGATGCCAGAGAACTGGATAGGGAAATGAACCGCCATTTCGAAGACTGCGACGCAGCCATCATGGCAGCCGCCGTCTCCGACTATCGTCCTAAAGTACAGGCTGATCAGAAGATCAAAAAAGAAGACAATGATTTCCTGCGCATCGACCTGACCCAGAACCCGGACATTCTCTATGGCCTTGGCCAAAAGAAAACCCATCAGTTCCTGATTGGCTTTGCTGCAGAAACCCAGGATGTCATTGAACATGGCAAATCGAAACTCAAGAGAAAAAATCTTGATATGCTCGTAGCCAATGACGTGGCCATGCCCGGCGCCGGCTTCAATGTGCCCACCAATATTGCATCGCTGCTTTATAAAGATGGCCACATGGAACAGTATCCCAAGATGACAAAGGATGAACTGGGGCATATCATCATTGAAAAGATGGCCGAACTCATGAAGTAAAAGGGGAAAAAACTGTTACTTCCGATAACGTTGATTTATCGGAACCTACAAAAATCGATAAAAAAGTCCCGATCCGGTACGATTTACCGAATCGGGACTTTTTTTATTTAGGGATTTTCTTGGTGAAGTTTTTATTTCTGCTCCCCCATGACCGGTAGCCATGAGCTGGAAGCTTTTGTAAGCTCGCCCCGGGAGATAATATCTCCCGACTTCCTTTACAAAGGAAGTCGGATAGCAACTATGCGACGCCGAACAGTTTACGATTAGCGGTTTAAGCGAAATCGTTTAGATTAGGGAAAACGCGCCCTGACTACCGACCACCGATTACCGGCTACAAAATTACCAGCGCTTATCCCCCAATTTTCTTGAATAGGCTAACCATTTCGAGAGCATCCATAGCACATTCGAAGCCTTTATTGCCGGATTTCAGTCCGGCACGGTTGATGGCCTGTTCGATGGTGTCAGTGGTCAAAATGCCGTAGAGCACAGGAATGCCGGAGGACAGGGAGGCCATGGCCACGCCTTTGGTGACTTCGGTAGCTACGTGTTCATAATGATCAGTTTCACCGCGAATGACAGCGCCCAGGCAAATGATGGCGTCATATTTCCCACTTTCTGCCATTTTTTTCGCTGCCAGAGGGATTTCAAAAGCGCCGGGTACCCAGGCCAAATCGACCTTGTCCATATCCACGCCGTGACGGGAGAGGCCGTCTGCCGCCCCACCGATGAGTTTGGAAACAATGACTTCATTGAAACGGGAGGCAACGATGCCCACGCGGATTTCGCTTTCATTAAACTGTCCGGAAATGATATTCATAATGGTTCTCCTTTTATGGTAAATTTGGTGGTTTTACTGCTATCGGTTTAGTGATTAGTAATCAGTGGTCAGTGATCAGGGCGCGTTTATCTGCTGCTCCATTGTGGCCGCTTTCTGTTTACCGTATAACCGTTTACCGACTAACAAAACCGATAGCGGTAGTATCTCTATGAAGCGCCAGCGCTAAATGCGGCCTGACTACTGACTACTGACTACCGACCACTAAACCAATAGCGTTACACACCTACGCCTTCGGCTCTTCGATTTCTTTATCCAATTTCAGCATATGCCCCATTTTTTCCTGCTTGGTTTTGAGATAAAATGCATCTTCTCTGGTGGGAGCGATTTCGATGGGGACGCGTTCGTCAATAGTGATGCCGTATTCACTGACGTCGTCGATTTTCTGCGGATTATTCGTCAAGAGGCGGATGGTGGTAGCGCCGAGGTTTCTCAAAATCTGCGCGCCTGTCATGTATTCCCGCAAGTCGGCAGCGAATCCCAGTTTCAGATTGGCTTCCACAGTATCGTAGCCTTCATCCTGGAGGGCGTAAGCGCGGATTTTATTGATGAGACCGATGCCGCGGCCTTCCTGGCGCAGGTAGACCAGTACGCCTCTCCCCTCTTTAGCGATTTGCGCCATGGCAGCACCGAGCTGCTGGCCGCAGTCGCAGCGAAGGGATCCGAAGCAGTCGCCGGTGAGGCATTCGGAATGGATACGGCAGAGCACCGGCGCGCCGTCATCCACTTTGCCCATGGCCAGGGCCACGTGGTGTTCGCCATTCATACGGTTCACGAAGCCGTAGATTTCAAAATCGCCGTATTTCGTGGGCATATGGGCCTGAGTGATCCGCTCTACGAAGATTTCGTGCTTCTTTCTGTATTCGATGAGGTCCTGGATATTTCCGATTTTGAGGCCTTTTTCTTTTGCCAGGCGGAAAAGGTCTTCCCTTCTGGCCATGGTGCCGTCATCGTTCATGATTTCGCAGCAAAGGCCAGCGGGTTTGAGACCGGCGAGCCGCGCCAGGTCCACAGTGGCTTCGGTGTGGCCCTGCCGTTCCAGGACGCCCCAGCGTTTCGCTTTCAAAGGAAACAGGTGCCCCGGGCGGCGGAAGCTTTCTGGTTTTGCGCCGTCTTTGATGGCTTCCAGCGCCGTCAAGGAGCGCGCCGCCGCAGAGACGCCGGTGCCGGAGTCCACGTGATCGATGGATTCCAGGAACGCGGTCTGATGGTTGTCCGTATTGTGACGAATCATGGGTCCCAGATAGAGGGATTCTGCGATTTCCTCAGACATAGGCATACAGATGACCCCTTTCGCCTCAGAGGCCATGCGATTTACATTTTCCGGCGTGGCAAATTCAGCGGCGCAGATGTAGTCACCTTCGTTTTCGCGGGATTCAGCGTCCTGCATGATGACGATATGGCCCTGCCGGATTTCTTCAATGATTTCTTCAATGCTGTCAAATTTATAATCCATAGGTTCCTCCCAAAGTCTCCAGCATGCCCATGGTCAGACCTTCTGTCGGGCCTTGTCCCATGAGCTGCTCTACATATTTCCCCAGGTAGTCACATTCGATATTCACCGGGTCCCCCGGGTGTTTGGAAAGAAGGATCGTTTTTTCGCCTGTGTGGGGGATCAGGGAAATGGTGAAATCCTCTTCCTTTCGCTTCGCCACGGTGAGGCTGATGCCGTCCACCGCCACGGAGCCTTTCTCTATGATGTAGCGCATCCATTTCCTGTCTAAGGAAATCGTGACATTCACCGCGTTTCCTTCTTTGATGAAGGATTTCACATGGCCTATCGTGTCCACGTGGCCAAGCATGATGTGGCCGCCCAAGCGGTCCGAAAGGCGCAGCGCCCGCTCCAGATTCACCGGCGAACCGATGCGAAGCAGCGAGAACGATGTGCGCCGCATGGTTTCCGGCGTTACGTCGGCGTCGAAAGAGTTTTTATCCATGCGCGTCACCGTGAGGCAGGTGCCGTTGACGGCGATGCTGTCGCCCAGCTTCGTGCCTTCCAGCACTTTTTCACAGCCGATGGTCAATGTGACGCTGCTTCCTCTGGAAATATGGCGGATGGTGCCGATTTCTTCTACAATGCCTGTAAACATGGGCTATTCCTCCTCGTCCCGTTTCAGGATTTCCGGAGTAGACCGGCGCTTTTCTTTTTTCACCGGCTTTTCCTTCTTCACCACATAGGCCTCGATGATGAGATCACTACCGGTACGTTGGGTTTCGATATCCCGCAGGGTAATGGTGTCGGAAATAGAAGCCGCCCCGGTGCCGCCGATGAGTCCCGGTGCGCCGGTGCCGCCGATAATCATAGGCGCCGTGTAAATCCGCACTTTGTCTACGATGCCGGCGTTCAGCGCTTCTGCTGCCAGCGTAGCGCCGCCTTCCAGGAGAATACTGTCGATGCCGCGAAGCGCCAGACCCGTCATGGCAGCAGGCAGATCCACTTTCCCCGGCTCGTCGCCATCGGCCATGATGATATCCACGCCTATGGCTTCCAGGGCTTTCTTCTTCTCTTCGTCCGCTGCCGTAGTGGTGAGGATGATATTTCTTCCTGGTTCCTGGAAAATCTTCGCATTAAGAGGCACCGACAATTTCCCGTCCACAACGATGCGCACCGGATCAATCATGCCTTCTGTACGGGACGTGAGGAGCGGATCATCCGCCAGAATCGTGCCGGCGCCCACCATGATGCCGCCGTAGCAGCCCCGGAGCACATGCACTTCTTCTCTGGAGTCCTCGCAGGAAATCCACTGGGAATCACCGGTGTGGCACGCTGTCTTACCGTCGAGAGACATGGCCGCCTTGTAGAGCACGAAAGGCTTGTGCTCCGTCACATATTTGATAAAAGCTTCATTCAGCTTCTTCGCTTCTGCTTCCATGATGCCGGTGGTCACAAAAATCCCGGCGTCTTTTAATTTGCGGATGCCCTTGCCTGCCACCAACGGATTCGGGTCCACCATGGCGCATACCACCCGGTCCACGCCTTTGGAAACCACCAGATCCGCGCAGGGCGGCGTCTTGCCATAGTGAGAGCAAGGCTCCAGGGACACGTAAAGCGTCGCGCCGGCAGGGTCTTCGGTGGCACTCTCGAAGCAATTCACTTCCGCGTGAGGCCCGCCATAGACTTCATGCCAGCCCTCGCCGATGATGCGACCATCTTTCACCAGCACCGCGCCTACCATGGGATTCGGCCGGGTGTGCCCCATACCGCGAACCGCCAGCTCCAGCGCCCGGGCCATGTATTTACGATCTTCGTCTATACGCAAAAAATCCACCTTCCTTTCATTCAGGGAGGTGGATATAGAAATCAAAAAATCTACCCACTCTTCTTTCATCCGGACTATACCGTCGGCTCTGGAATTTCACCAGATCAGCATAATGCTCGTGGGCTGTCACCACCGGTGGGGAATTGCGCCCCGCCCTGAAGAGATGTTTTTGATATGTATATTATAACAGATTTTGCAACGATGTAAAGGAAATCAGCACGAAGAACGTGGGCGTTTTAGTGGTCGGTAGTCGGTAATCGGGGCGCGAGAACGATTTAGCACTCGGCTACAACCACCTCTACTGCATTTGCCACTTCCGACGCGATATCTTCCATGCTGCGAAGGTTGCCATGGGTAGCGCAGGCGATTTTCTGCCAGCCGTAGAGAGTCACCAGTTCCTGGTAGGCATCGTGGCATTTGCGGAGATAATCCAGGTGCTGCTCGTGGATATCCATGGAGCCCCCCTGCTTTGCCCGCTCTTTGACCAGATTTTCGGAAATAGTAAGCGGAATGTCCAGAAGAATCACCAGATCCGGCCGTGGAAGTTCCAGCTCTTCATACTCCGTCTGTTCCAGCCAGGAGAGGAAATCTTTTCTTTCTTTTTCGTCATCATACTTGGTCATCTGGTGCACCATGTTGCTGGTGGTATAGCGGTCAGCGATGACAATGCCGCCATTTTCATAGAAATCCTTCCACTTCGTGCGATACGATGCGAAGCGATCTACCGCGTAAAAAAGAGAGGCCGCATAAGGATTCACATCGCCCGGATCTTTGCCGAATTGGCCGGAGAGGTACATTTTCACCAGCGCCGAAGAATCGCTGTCATAGTCAGGGAAGGAAATATGCATCACTTTCCTGCCGTCTGCCTGCAGCTTCTTCTCCAAAAGGCCGGCCTGCGTCGCTTTCCCGCTGCCGTCGATGCCTTCTAATACAACCAATTTTCCTTTTTTCATTTTCATATTCCTTTTCCATTTTGCCCTCTTCTGATGGAAAGAATACTGTTAAGTTAAGTGGGATATGCTGAGGTTTAAATCAAGTTGTTACGCTAGCATAAGACCGTAGACCCTTGGAGAAGGGGCTACTTCTTGAGGCTTGCGTAACATAATGATTCTGACGGCTAGTATTTAAATTTCTTAACTTAATAGCATTATTTTCTACTAAAAGGAAGGACATAGTAAAAAGGACAGCCCCTAAAGAGGCTGCCCTTTCAGAGGAAGCAGTGTTCCTTATTTCTTTTTCTTTGGATTGAACGCATTCATAGCGTGGTCTACGCCATTTTTCAGCGCGTCCTCGATGGAGTCAGCGGTGTGAATCTTCGCTTCCTCGATGAGGGCTACATCGTCGCCATAGGGACGGGTAAGCACGTGATCGACTACCGTGTGGCCATCTTTCGGATGTCCCACGCCGATGCGGAAACGGTTAAATTCTTCGCTGCCCAAGTGCGAAATCAGCGACTTGATGCCATTGTGGCCGCCGGCAGAGCCTTTCTTGCGGATCCGCGTCTTTCCGGGCGGCAAATCCAGGTCATCGCAGACGATATAAATATCGTCCAGGTCCACTTTGTAATACTTGGCAATGGCCCCCACTGCTTCGCCGCTGAGATTCATATAGGTCTGCGGTTTCACCAAGAGGACTTTCTCGCCGCCGGCGATGATGGTGGCGATTTCTGATTTCAGGTCCGATTTCCAGACAGACACTTTATAGCGGTCTGCCAGGATATCGATCACGTCGAAGCCCATGTTGTGGCGGCTGTGCTCATACTCTTTTCCCGGATTTCCCAGGCCTGCAATGATTTTCATTATTTATCAAAGAGGGCGCTCACAGAGGAGTCGTGGAAAATGCGGAGAATGGCTTCGCCCAGGAGCGGAGCGATGGAGAGGACGGTGAGTTTGTCCTGCATCTTTTCCTTTTCGATGGGCAAAGAGTTGGTGACGATGAGTTCGTTGATGTTGGATTCTTTGATGCGAGCGGTAGCCGGGTCGGTGAGTACCGGGTGGCATACAGCAGCATATACGCCTTTAGCGCCATATTCCGCGAGAGCTTTCGCGCCTTCGCAGAGAGAGCCGGCAGTGTCTACGATGTCGTCGATGATGAAGCAGTTTCTATCTTTTACATCGCCGATGATGTTCATGACTTTTGCCACACCCGGTTCTGGACGGCGTTTTTCAATAATGGCAATCGGTGCACCTACGCGGTCAGCCAGTTCTCTGGCACGGGTAACACCGCCAAGATCCGGGGAAACGATGGTGAGGTTGTCCAGGTTCTTGGATTTCACGTATTCTGCCAGCAGAGAAGCAGACATCAGGTGGTCTACCGGTACATTGAAGAAGCCCTGAATCTGGCCTGCGTGGAGGTCCATGGTCACGACTCTGGTAGCGCCGGCAGCAGACATGAGGTCAGCTACGAGCTTAGAAGAAATCGGTTCACGGCCGCGGGTCTTGCGGTCCTGGCGTGCATAGCCATAGTACGGTACGACGCAGGTGATGTGACGAGCAGAAGCTCTTTTCAGCGCATCAATCATGATGAGCATTTCCATCAGATTGTCATTGACCGGAGCGCCGGTAGGCTGAATGATGAAGCAGTCTTTACCACGGACACTTTCATTGATCATAACCTGAATTTCGCCATTGTTGAAACGTCCGCAAATGGCTTTTCCCAGAGGTACCCCAATGTAGTCTGAAATTTCTTTTGCCAGTGCCGGGTGCGAGTTTCCTGTAAAAATCCTCAACTTAGAAGTGTCTTCCATGTCCATTTTGCTGCCTCTCCCTTTCCTTTCATTCGATAAAGGTAAAAAATAAAATGTGCTGTCCCAGGGCTTACTCCCACTGCCCCGGAAAGCTTGTCATGCTCTTATATTATACCAATTTAAGCGTGTTTTGCAAAATTAGAATAAAATCTCTTGAAATTAGTAATTGGTGTTCAGTGATCAGTCGTCAGGACGCAATTGGCGTAAGCCCCCCCGCCCTTCCAAAGGAAGAGGGGAAAAGAGGAGGTGCGCCGCATCAAATGTTATAGCGGCGCAAGTTTTGAAATAGGTAAACTCGCCTTGAATACCGACTACTGACTACCGATTACCGATCACAAAATCGATAGCGTTCTTTAGCCTTAATCCTTGTAAGTGTCGTCCGTTACCCAGTCTTCGATATTCTTCTGCTTGGCTCTAGCCACCGAGAGGGCTTTGGCGGGCACGTCTTTGGTAATGGTGGAACCGGCGGCGGTGAAGGCTCTTTCCCCCACGTGCACCGGAGCTACCAGATTCGTATTGCAGCCGATAAAGGCATGATCGTCGATGGTGCAGCGGTGTTTATTTTTTCCATCGAAATTCACCGTCACGGTGCCACAGCCGAAGTTGACGTTCTTGCCCAGGTCAGAGTCGCCGCAGTAAATGAGATGCGGCAGTTTTGTACCATCGTCTACCACGGAATTTTTCACTTCTACGAAATTTCCAATTTTAATATGGTCATGAAGCTCCGTCTGCGGGCGCAGGTGTACGAAAGGTCCGATTTCATTGTAATTGCCGATGGTGCATTCATGGGCGTACACGCGATTTAAATGGGTGAAATCACCGCAAATCACATCGGTGAGCTGGGTGTCCGGGCCGATTTCGCAATGGGCGCCAACGACGGTCTTGCCCTGCAACATGGTGCCCGGGAGAAGGATGGTATCCTTGCCTACCACCACGTCCTGCTCTACGTAAGTGTGTTCCGGGTCAATGATGGAAACACCGGCAGCCATGAGTTCTTCCGCCTTGCGGAGGCGAAGAATACGGTCCGCCTGGGAAAGCTGGATGCGGGAATTGACGCCCATGGTTTCATCCGCATCATCAGCTGCCACGGGAATGACCTTGAGGCCCGCTTTGATCATGATTTCAAAAACGTCGGTCAGGTAATATTCGCCCTGTGCGTTTTTGTTATCAATTTTCGAAAGCGCATCGGCCAGAGCACCGGCCTGGAATACATAGGTGCCTGTATTGATTTCATGGACTGCCAGCTGCTCCGGCGTGCCATCTTTCTGCTCTACGATGGAAGTCATATGACCTTCGCTGTCTCGGAGCACGCGACCATAGCCGAAAGGATTGTCCAGAATTGCCGTGAGTACCGTGGCTGCAGCGCCTTCGCTCTGGCAAATGTCGGACAGTTTGAAAATCGTTTCTGCCCGAAGCAGCGGGGTGTCGCCACAAATGACCAGCACATAGCCGTCTCTATTCTGTTCGAACGCCGGCAGCGCCTGCATCACCGCATGACCGGTGCCCAGCTGTTCTTCCTGGTGTACAAAGGAGAGGTTTTCTTCTCCTAAATATTCTCTTACCAAATGTTCTTTGAAACCGGTGATTACCACCACCCGGTCAAATCCGCTCTGGCGCACCACGCGGATCACCTGCTCTGCCATCGGCACGCCACAGACACGATGAAGCACTTTCGGATAATCCGATTTCATGCGCGTCCCCTGTCCGGCCGCCAAAATGAGCGCTGTTAATTCTGCCATATGTCCTCCTGTATCCCCATGAAAAAGTAACGATTGTATGTTCATTCTTGTTTTTGTTTTTCGCAGGTTTTGAAATACCTGTAAGCTTCATTGTAGCAAAATAGATAGGGAGTCGCAAGGAAGTTTTAGGGAAATATAGCGTACTTACCGCTATTGATTTAGTGATCAGTAATCAGTAGTCGGTAATCAGGACGCGCGTCCCCGCTTCCTCACTACTCGCTGAAAAAAACATCACCTGCCCTTCGGGCACCCCCTTCTAAGAAGAGGGCTTTGAGCCCCCCGCCCTTCCATAGGAAGAGGATAAAAAGGAAGCAAAAAAGAGAGTCACGAGAAAAATTCCCGTGACTCTCTTTTTACTCATTTTTATTCAAAACGTCTCATTTTATGGTTGAGGCTGCCGCAACCATACCAGGCATCGGCGTCGAGGTTTTCTTCGATGCGAAGGAGCTGGTTGTATTTCGCTACGCGTTCACTGCGAGCCGGAGCGCCGGTCTTGATCTGGCCTGCGTTCAAGGCTACGGCAATATCCGCGATGGTGGTATCTGCGGTTTCACCGGAGCGGTGAGAAATGACAGCGGTGTAACCTGCGCGCTGCGCCATCTGTACAGCCTCGAAGGTTTCGGTGAGTGTACCGATCTGGTTCAGTTTGATGAGGATCGAGTTCGCTACGCCGGCATGGATGCCTTTGGACAGACGTTTGGTGTTGGTGACGAAGAGGTCGTCGCCAACCAGCTGCACTTTTTTGCCCAGAGCATCGGTCAGTTTCTTCCAGCCGTCCCAGTCTTCTTCGCCAAGGCCGTCTTCGATAGAAATGATCGGGTACTGATCGATCAGGTGTTCATAGAATTCGATCATACCTTCTGCGTCTTTCGCGGTGTGGTCGCCGGCGAGATGATAGAGGCCGTCATCGCCCAGGAGTTCAGACGCTGCCACGTCGGTAGAAAGGACGATATCTTTTCCGGCGGTGTAGCCGGCTTTTTCGATGGCTTCGCAAATGACTTCCATAGCTGCTTCGTTGGACGGAAGGTCCGGCGCAAAGCCGCCTTCATCGCCGATGGCGGTGGAGAGGCCTTTTGCTTTCAGCACAGATTTCAGGGACTGATAGACTTCAGCGCACATGCGGAGAGCTTCGCGGAAAGTCGGAGCGCCTACCGGCATAATCATGCTTTCCTGGATGTCCACATTGTTGTCTGCGTGAGCGCCGCCGTTCATGATATTCATCATCGGTACCGGCAAGTTGTGGGCATTGACGCCGCCCAGATACTGGTACAGCGGAAGGCCGGCAGACTGGGCAGATGCATGAGCCGCTGCCAGAGATACACCGAGGATGGCATTAGCGCCGAGACGGCTCTTGTTTTCGGTGCCGTCCAGATTGATGAGGATATGGTCGAGGCCTCTCTGGTCACTGGCATCCCAGCCCAGGACAGCGTCAGCGATTTCCCCATTCACATGGCCTACCGCGTTCAGGACGCCTTTGCCATTGTAGCGGGTCGGATCGCCGTCGCGAAGTTCAGTGGCTTCAAACATGCCGGTGGACGCACCGGAGGGGACAGCGGCTCTGGCAAAAGTGCCGTCTTCCAGAACCATTTCCACTTCTACTGTCGGATTTCCGCGGGAATCCAGAATTTCTCTTGCATGCAAATCGGTAATAGCTGCCATTCTTTATTCTCCTTAGTATGGATTAAAATAGAAACCTGTTATGCATTTACAGCCTTATTATAAATATCCAGAAAATCTTCCGCTTTCAGACTCGCGCCGCCCACCAGGGCGCCGTCGATGTCTTTTTGTTTCAGGAAATCGGAAATATTACTTCCCTTCACGGAACCGCCATAGAGGATGTGCACCTCTTCGGCGGCTTTCTTGCCTGCTACATCTTTCACAATGCCGCGGATGAGGGCGGAAATCTGTTCCGCCTCTTCTGCGGTGGCTGCCGCGCCGGAGCCGATGGCCCAAATGGGCTCATAGGCGATGACTATATTTCCTACGTCTTTTTTCGCAAGGCCGGAAAGCCCGGAGCGGATTTCTTCTTCGATGCGACTTTCCGCCTGTCCCTGCTCCCGTTCTTCCATGGTTTCGCCGACGCAAAGGATTGGCGTCATGCCTGCTTTCTGCACCGCTTCTACTTTGTGGGCAATGAAAGCATCGCTTTCTCCTAAAATCTGCCGCCGCTCAGAATGGCCACAGATCACATAGCTGCAGCCCAATTCTTTTAGCATGGAGGGAGAAATTTCTCCGGTGAAAGCGCCCTTTTCCTCGGGGTACACATTTTGCGCGCCCCAGTGAATGGAAGTGCGTTCCAGAAAAAAGCGGCAAATGGGAATCGATGTGAACGGCGGGCAGAAGAGAAGCTCTACTTCTTCGTCCTTTTTGATTTTGAAGGACTTAAAGAAAGCTTCTGTTTCCGCCACCGTGGAATTCATTTTCCAGTTTCCTGCAATCAGGATGTGTCTCAAATCGATCACTCCTTATCCGCCAGGATCGCCACGCCCGGGAGCACCATGCCTTCCAGCATTTCCAGAGAAGCGCCGCCACCGGTGGATACATGGGAGAATTTATCGCCGATGCCCAGCTGATCCACTACAGACGCGGACTCGCCGCCGCCGATGACGGTGGTGGCATCGAGGTCTGCCATGGCTTCTGCAATGGTGAAGGTGCCTTTGGAGAATGGTTTCATTTCAAATACGCCCATAGGACCATTCCAGACCACGGTCTTCATCTTTTTCAGTGTCTCTACATATAGGTCAATGGTCTTCGGCCCGATGTCGAGAGCCATCCAGGGGTCTTCGAATTCTTCTGCCGAAAGAACTTTGGTGTTCGCATTTTCAGAGAACGCATCGGCTGCCATGAAGTCGATAGGAAGGAGGATTTCGCTGCCCATTTCCTTCGCTTTGGTCATGAGATTTCTAGCCAGGTCGAAACGGTCTTTATCCTGCAAAGACTGGCCCATGTCGTGACCCTGCGCGGCTACGAAAGTATTCGCCATGCCGCCGCCGATGAGAATCACGTCAGCCTTTTCCATCAGGTTTGCAATGACCTGGATCTTGTCGCTGATCTTCGCCCCGCCAATAATGGCTGCAAAAGGACGCTGCGGATGTTCGATGACACCGTCCAGGAAATCGATTTCCTTCTTCAAAAGAAGTCCGGAAACCATGGGCATCAGTTTGCCCACGCCGGCGATGGACGCATGGCTTCTGTGGGAAACGCCAAACGCGTCATTGACCGCCAGGCTGCAGCCGGTGACCAGGTCTTTTGCAAATTCTGCATCGTTCTTTTCTTCTTCTTTGTGGAAACGGAGATTTTCCAGAAGCAGCACTTCGCCGGATTTCAATGCTTTTTTCTGCTCTGCTGCTTTTTCGCCCACGCAATCTTCTGCAAAAGCCACGTCCTGACCCAGCAATTCAGAGAGACGCTGTGCTACCGGTTTCAAAGAAAGGTCTGCTTTCACTTCGCCCTTCGGACGGCCCATGTGGCTGGCGATCACCAGCGCAGCGCCCTGGTCCAGCAGGTAGCGCAGGGTGGGAATGGTGGCACGGATGCGGATATCGTCAAGAATATGCCCTTCTGCATCGTGTGGCACATTGTAATCTACACGAATATATACGGTCTTGCCCTGGGGCTTTAAGTCATATACAGTCTGCTTATTCATGGATTAGAGTCCTTTCGATGCTACGTATTTCACCAGGTCAATGATTCTCATGGAGTAACCCCATTCATTATCGTACCAGGCAATGACTTTGATCATATTTCCTTCCATCACCATGGTGAGGAGGCTGTCTACCGTGGAGCTTACATCTGTGGTACGGAAATCACTGGAAACCAGCGGTTCATCGGTGTACGCCAGGATGCCTTTCAGTTCGCCTTCAGCGGCTTCTTTCAGAGCAGCATTGATTTCTTCTTTGGTGGTCGGTTTTTCTACTTCTGCTACCAGGTCTACCAGGGAAACATCCGGGGTCGGTACGCGGATAGCAAGACCATTCAGTTTGCCTTTCAGTTCCGGGATAACAATGCCAATGGCTTTCGCCGCGCCGGTAGAAGTCGGAATGATATTTTCCGCAGCCGCTCTGCCTCTTCTGGCATCTTTCTTGTGTGCCTTTTCCAGAATCGCCTGGTCATTGGTGTAGGAATGAACGGTGGTCATGAGACCGCGGAGAATGTGGAATTTTTCATTCAGCACTTTCACCACCGGTGCCAGGCAGTTGGTGGTGCAGGACGCATTGGAAATCACATTATCGGTTTCCGGATTGTAGGTGTCTTCATTGACGCCCATGACGATGGTAGCGTCATCATCTTTGCCCGGAGCAGTGATGATGACTTTCTTTACCGTGCCTTTGATATGTTTGCCGGCGCTGACTTTATCTTTCAGTTTGCCGGTGGACTCTACGACGATTTCTACGCCATAAGCGCTCCAGTCCAGATGTTCCGGATCGCGGTCAGAGAATACATGGATTCGTTTGCCATCGATGATGAGATCATCCCCATCGATCTGCACATCCTTATCCAGACGGCCATGGACGGTATCGTATTTGAGCAGATATTCTGCTGTTTCTACGCCACTCGGATTGTTGATCGCTACCACTTCCAGATCATCTCTGTCCAAAAGTCCGCGGAATACCAGTCTTCCGATTCTGCCGAAACCATTAATACCGATTTTTGTCATGATGTTTATACCCTCCTGTTTCTGACACTGCCAATCGCAGTATTTCCTCTGCTGCTCCTTCGTCGGTAATCAAAGTGCCGCGTACACCGGCCCTGGCCATTGCCAGGATCGCCGCGCCCCTCTCATGCCCACCGGCAGCAATTAAAACGTGCGGGATCGATGGGATATCTTCTTTCGAAATGCCCGCATTGTACAACCGATATAAAATCTTTCCTTTTTGATCCACAAAGAGCCCCAGCGCTTCTCCGGTGGCTCCTTCCCTTTCCAGCCGCTCCCGCACATCTTTTGGCAGCGAGTGGGACTCCGCCATATCCTTGGCGTCCTGGATCCCCGTCAGGAGAATCCGCACCTTAGGAAATAGGGCATCCATCGCTTTCGCCTGGGGCAGCTGGTTCTTCACCTGGCGATACAGCTCCGGCGAAAGACCATCGGGAATATGTAAGATGTGATAGGTCCCGCCCAGTTGCTCCGCCATGCGAGCCGCCACCACATTGGGGAGATACTCCACCTTCTGGCCAAAGCCGCCGCCTGCCGGCAACACATCGATGGACATATG
Source organism: bacterium (assembly GCA_963640485.1). GTDB lineage: Bacteria > Bacillota > Negativicutes > Veillonellales > Dialisteraceae > Dialister. Next base: position 30,019 of record CAVHZP010000004.1, read on the forward strand.
AAACTCCGGAAGCGCCGATGCCGTCTTCGCCATCACCGGGCCGCCGGTGACTGCCATCACATCGTTGTCACGAATGATACGCATCAGAGTCAGCGCTGTCACCTGGGCGATATCTTTCTTCACCGTATCCCAGATATCCGAGTCACCTCGCACCAGGATCACTTTCTTCATAGAAAGAAGGCGCTCCAGACTCCGCTCCTTCTCTGCCAGAGCCGGACTTTTCTGGAAATAATGGGAAAGCGGCGCCAGAAGCGAACGCCCCTTGTCCGTCAGCGTCATGCCCGAAGGCCGCGCGTTCAAAAGACCGATGCGTCCCATCTCGTCCACATGGCGGCGGACCGTGCTCTCCGAGAGTTTCGTCTGCACGACTAACAGATGCCGGCCCACAGGCTCCGACGCATCAATGACACGAAGAATCTCATAGCGCTCCAAAGCCTCCGTCATGATTTCCGGCACCAGGAGCATCATCAAAGAATCTTCTTCCACATATATCACTTCCCTATCCACGATAAAATCGAATAGAATCAGGCAAAACTCTACTTGTACAGTATAACACGAATGCATTAATACTACAATAACTAACGCAAATTTTACATTTAAGTATACTCTTTTGCTTGTTTATTGTGCCATTTTATAATTTTTGAGAAAAAGAAATCGGCGGAAATAAATCCAGCAGTTTGAAGCGATTGTTTCCCTAGGGAACCGCTGATTAAATCGTTATCTGAAATCATACTGGAATTTTTATGCAAGACGAGGAAAGGAAATCCGAGAATAGTGAGCTATTTGAGGATTTTCTTGACGAAGTATTGCTTAAAAATTCGTATGATTTCAGATTCTTCGATTTAATCAGCGTTTCTCTAGCGTAAGGGAGTAGACCCTTGGAGAAGGGTCGCGCGATAGCGCCGGATAGAAATGC